>DATMCA010000772.1:0-3219 GCA_035559015.1 Umezawaea sp.
ATGGCGGGCAGCACCGACGGCGCCTCCAGCCCGCACTCGTCGCAGAACCCGTCGGGGTCGACGGTCCCGTCGCACCCCGATCGTGGACACGCGCTCATCTTGCCTCCGCCAGGTCGAGCACGGCCTGCTGGTAGCGGCCGACCGCGCGGGTCGCCTCCGGCAGGTCGCACGGTGCGGTGAACAGGACGTCGTGCGCCGCGCGGTGCAGCACGGACAGGCCCGCGTGCTCGGCGTGCCCCAGTTTCGTCGCCTTCGCCCGGTAGGCCTCCAGCCGTCCGCGCAGTTCCGTGCGCCGCTCCAGCAGCCCGGTCAGGTTCGCCACCAGCGCCCGGCACTCGGCGAGGGTGTCCGGTACCGCGGGCAGGGCGCCGACGGCGATCTTCTCCGCCACCAGCGCCCGCAGCCGGTGCGCCTCGGTCCGGGCCTCGTGCAGGTCGCGCCGGTCGGCCTCGGACGCGGTGTGCCGGGCCTCGGCGCGCGCGAGGGTGTCCACGACGGACGCGTAGCCCGCCCGCATCCGCGTGACCAGCTCGTCAAGGGCGACCCGGTCGGCGATCACCGCCGGGCCGGTGAGGCCGCGCCGGGACAGCGGCACCGAGTGGCTGTCGAGTTCCACGGCCCGGCCGGTCAGCAGCTCCGTCAGCTCCGCGAGGTCCGCGGGTGTCGGTCGTTCGGCGCGGTCCCGCACGTCGCGTGCCTGCTGGAGCAGCCGCCGGTAGGCCTCGAACTGCGCCCACAGCGCCGCCACGGCCTCGCGTTCGGCGGGGACGAGCAGCGCGTGGCCGGGGTGGTCGTCCATGGCCAGCAGCGACTGGGCGATCCGGTCGCTCTCCGCGCCCCGCACCGCCAGCACCCGGTCCACCTCGTCGCGGTCCATCGCCGCTCAGTCCCGGTACTTCGCCGCGGGCGGGGTGGCGTTGCGGTCCAGCACGCCCAGCCACCGCTGGTGGATCGTCGCCCAGGTGCCGTCGTCGCGGATGCGCTCCAGGACCCCGTTGACGAACCGGACGAAGTCCTCGTCGGCCTTGGGGATGCCCATCCCGTAGGGCTCCTGGGTGAACTGCGGGCCGACCATCTCGGTGTACGGGTCCTGCGCGGCCAGCCCGGCCAGGATCGTGTCGTCGGTCGACACCGCGTCCACCTGCCCCTGTTGCAGCATCACCAGGCAGTCCGTCCAGTTGGCCACCGCCACCACGGTCGGCTTGGAGGCGATGTTCGCGACGTTGGTCAACGAGCTGGAGCCCTTGGTGGCGCACACCTTCCGACCGCCGAGCGAGTCCGGTCCGGTGATGCCCGAGCCGCGCGAGGCCAGCACCCGCTGCCCGGCCTGGTAGTAGACGCTGGAGAACGCGACCTTCTGCGCGCGTTCGCAGTTGATCGTCATGGTCCGCACCACGACGTCGACCTCGCCCTGCTCCAGCGCCGGGATCCGCTGGTCGGAGGTGAGCACCTTGAACTGGATCCGGTTCGGGTCCCCGAAGATCGCCTTCGCGACCTCGCGCGCCATGTCGACGTCGAACCCCTCGATGGCGCCGGACTCGGGGTTGCGGAACCCCATCAGGTAGGTGTTCTGGTCCACGCCGGCGATGAGCCTGCCGCGGGTGGCGATCTTCTCCATCGTCGACCCGGCGGGCATCGCGCCCGCGGCGGGCAGCGGGCCGTCGGGGCGCAGGCTCGCGGTGGCGTCGCACGCCGGGGCCGCGGCGGCGCTGCTGGGGGAGGAGGTGACCGCGGCGGCGTCGCCCGGCACCGGCGCGCCCGCCGACCCGACGGTGATGTCGGGCGCCGAACTCGGCACCGGTGAGCACGCCGCGGTGAACAGCACCAGGAACAGGAGCAGGAGTCGTCTCACCGGTACTCCTTCAGTCGCTGCCACACACCCATCACCGAGGCCGCCGCCGCGCCCAGCGCGAGCAGCGCCACGACCGCGACCGTGCCGGTCAGCGCGCCGCGCGCGGTCGCGACGGACCCGGTGAACGCCGTGCGGGCGTGGGTGATCGCGGTGACCAGGTCGCGGTCGAGGTTGTCGAACGCCACGGCCGCGCCGCCCTGGTCGGTGCCCAGCGTCGAGGTCAGCGCGGTGGTGTAGTCGCCGCTGTCGTCGGCCTGGCGGATCCGCTGGTGCGCTTCCTGCCAGGCCTGGAAGTTCTTCGTCGCCGAGGAGACGGCGGTCCGCACCTCGGGTTCGGTCGCCAGGGACGTCGCGCGGGACAGCAGGTCGCCGAGGTCCTTCACGACCGCGCCGTAGCGCTTCTCGTAGGCGGCGCCGCTGCCGCGCGCCACCAGCGTCAACGTCTCGTCGCCGCGGGCGGTGAGGGTGGCGATGCGGGCGCGGGCCAGCACGTCGACCTGGGCGGAGCCGTTCTCGCGGCTGTCGGCCACCGTGCTCGCGACGACCGCGCTGGCGATGCCGACCCACAGCAGCGACACCAGCACCAGCACGGTCGCGACGAGCAGGCCGATGTTGAACACCCGGTTGGTGCGGCGGGTGACGTAGCGCTGCGCGAGGCCGAGCGAGACGAGCGCGACCAGGCCGAGCAGCAGTTCCGTCCACGGGCCGCCGCCCGCGCTGTCCTGGTCGCGCACCACGTTCGCCGTCTCGGCGCGGTAGAGGTCCTGCGCGGCGGGCAGCAGCCGGTCGCGCATCAGGCTGGACGCCTCGCGCAGGTAGGCCGCGCCGACGGGGTTGCCCTGCCGGTTGTGCGTGCGGGCGGTCTCGACCAGCCCGGTGTAGACGGGCAGGCTGCCCGACAGGGTCGACAGGGCGGCGCCGACCTCGGGGGAGCGGGAGATCTCGCCGGTCGCGGTCGACAGCGCCGCGGCGGCCTTCGCGATGTCCGCCTCGTAGCGCGACCGCAGCGCCGGTGACTCGACCCCGCCGGAGAGGAACGCCGCCGACGCGGTGGCGTCCGCGTCGGCCATCGACCGGTAGACCTCCTGCGCGGCGAAGCTCAACGGCTCGCTGCGGTTCGCGAGCTCCTCCAGCGCGGCGGAGCGGGTCTGCACGCCCCACCCGGTGAGGGCTCCGGCCAGGACGGTGACGGCGACCAGCAGCAGCGCGATCAGGCTCAGCCGACCCGGTGTGCTCCTGACCAAGCCGGTGACCCGTTGCGAGGTCGGTGCGGTGACCACGGCCGTCATCGGGTCCCCTTCCGCCTGGACCAGGTCCTACAGGCTCTCCCACAAGCCTAGATACCGCCTGGTCACCGTGGGGCCCAA
>DATMCA010000773.1:0-11391 GCA_035559015.1 Umezawaea sp.
GGTCACCGACGCCGGGCCGGGTCTGCCCGACGACGTGTCCCCGCTGGTGTTCGAGCGGTTCTACAAGGCCGACTCGGCTCGCGCCAGGTCGGAGGGCAGCGGGCTGGGACTGGCCATCGCGTGGGAGAACACCCGCCTGCACGGTGGTTCCCTGGAGGCCGGGAACGCGCCGCACGGCGGGGCGCGGTTCACGCTGCGGCTGCCGAAGGACCGGTCGTGATCCGCCGCGCGGCCGCCGCGCTGCTGCTGGTTTCGGCCGTGGCCGGGTGCGGGGTCACACCGACCGAACCGTTCTCCTACGGCGATCCGCCCACCGTGCAGCAGGTGGACGGTGTCCGGGTGTACTTCGTGCTCAACTCCAGGCTGTTCGACGTGCTGCGGACCGGGTCGCAGGACCTCAGCCCCGCCGAACGCCTCGACCTGCTGTTCGCGGGCCCGACCGTCGCAGAACGGGCCGCGGGCGTCGTCACCGAGCTGCCGGAGGGCTACCGGATCGCCACCCCGCCCGTGGGGGTCCACGAGAACCGGATCGTCGTCGACGTGGTCGACGACGACGGTGTCGACCTCGGCCGGTTCAGCGACCTGGCGGGCAGGCAGCTGGCCTGCTCGGCGACCCCCAGGCGGGTCGCCCGGGACGTCGGGATCGTGGTGCGGGCCCCGGACGGCGCCGAACGCGGTCCGTTCCGCTGCGAGTAGGTCAGACGGCCGTCTCGTCGATGAAGCACCAGCGCCACGACTCGCCGGGCTCGAACGACCGGATGATCGGGTGACCCTCCTCGGCGGCGTGCTTGCTCGCGTGCTTCGCCGGGGAGGAGTCGCAGCAGCCGACCTTGCCGCACGAGAGGCAGAGTCGCAGGTGGACCCACCGGCCGCCGGCGGCCAGGCAGTCCTCGCACCCGTCGAGCGTGCTCGGCTCCGGCGCCTCGCCGAGCTCGGCGACGTGCTGGCAGGTGACGGTGGTCATGGGTGCTCCTCGCCTCGGTGGTCGTCAGGGGTGAACTTACGCCCAGTGCAGAGGGGTGTGCAGGTGACGGCGGCCGGTCGCGCTGCTTGACTGGTCGCCATGACGACACCCCCGCCCGCCGAGACCGCCAGGGTCTCGCGACCCTCGATCCTCACGGTGGACGACGACCCCAGCGTGTCCCGGGCCGTCGCACGGGACCTGCGCAGGCACTACGGCGAGAACTACCGGATCGTCCGGGCGGAGTCCGGCCCGCAAGCGCTCGAAGCGCTCCGGGAGATCAAGCTGCGCGGCGAGGAGGTGGCCGCGCTGCTCGCGGACTACCGGATGCCGCAGATGAGCGGCATCGAGTTCCTCGAAGAGGCGATGGACCTGTTCCCGCAGGCCAGGCGGGTTCTGCTGACCGCGTACGCCGACACCGAGGCCGCGATCCAGGCCATCAACGTGGTCGACCTCGACCACTACCTGCTCAAGCCGTGGGACCCGCCGGAGGAGAAGTTCTACCCGGTGCTGGACGAGCTGCTGCACGCCTGGTCGGTGACCGACCGGCAGCCCGCGCGGCAGGTCAGGGTCATCGGGCACCGCTGGTCGCCGCGCTCCTACGAGGTGCGCGACTTCCTGGCGCGCAACTCCGTGCCGTTCCGCTGGTACTCGCTCGACGACGGCGACTGCGAGGCCGCCCGGCTGCTCTCCGCCGCGGGCCAGGACGGCTCGCGGCTGCCGGTCGTGGTGACGCCCGAGGGTGAGCCGCTGGTGGAGCCGACGGACGCCGAACTGGCCGCGCGGGTGGGGCTGAGCACGCAGCCGTCGGCCGACTTCTACGACCTGATCGTGGTCGGCGGCGGCCCGGCGGGTCTGGGTGCCGCGGTGTACGGCGGCTCGGAAGGCCTGCGGACCGTCCTGGTCGAGCGGGTGGCGACCGGCGGCCAGGCGGGCACCAGCAGCCGGATCGAGAACTACCTCGGCTTCCCGGACGGCGTGTCCGGCGAGCAGCTCACCGAACGGGCGCGCAGGCAGGCGCTGAAGTTCGACGTCGAGATGCTGACCACCCGCGACGTCGTGGCGCTGGAGCAGCGCGGGGCGGCGCGGGTGGTGAAGTTCGACGACGGCACCGAACTGGCCGCGCACACGGTCATCCTCGCGACCGGCGTGTCCTACCGGATGCTCGGCGCGCCCGGCCTGGAGAACCTGGCGGGTCGCGGCGTGTTCTACGGCGCGGCCACCACCGAGGGCCCGAGCTGCGCGGGGCAGGACGTCTACCTCGTCGGCGGCGCGAACTCCGCGGGCCAGGCGGCCATGTACTTCTCCCGCCACGCCCGGCGCGTCGTGCTCGTGGTCCGCGGCGACTCGCTGGACCGCTCGATGTCGCGCTACCTGATCGACCAGCTCGCGGGCGTGCCGAACATCGAGGTCCGCACCTGCACGGAGGTCGTCGGCGGCACCGGCGACGACCACCTGGAGTCGTTGACCCTGCTGCACACCGCGACCGGCGAGAAGACCACGGTGGAGGCGTCCTGGCTGTTCGCCTTCATCGGCGCCGCACCCCGCACGGACTGGCTGGAGGGGACGGTGTCGCGCGACGACCGCGGCTTCCTCCTCGCGGGCCCGGACCTGACCGCCGACGGCTCCGCTCCGGCGGGCTGGGGCCTCGACCGCCCGCCGTACCACCTGGAGACCAGCGTGCCGGGTGTGTTCGTGGCGGGCGACGTGCGTGCCGACTCGGTGAAGCGCGTGGCGTCCGCCGTCGGCGAGGGCGCGATGGCCGTGACCCTGGTCCACCGCTACCTGAGCGCGGGCTAATGCCGGGCGGAAGACCGGGCCGGGCCGGGGTGTTGTACGGGGTAGGAGCGGTCGCGCGGACCAGGCGCGGCGCGCACGTCGAAGTGGAGAGGTCGTGAACGCCATGCCGGAGCTGACCGCGGCCGACCTGCGCGAGCTGTTCCTGTTCGAGCACCTGTCGGAGGAGCAGCTCGCCTGGCTCGTGGAGCACGGCCAGGTGGAGACCCGCCCGGCGGGCACGCCCGTGCACACCGAGGGCGAGCCCGCGACGTGCTTCTTCGTGCTGCTCGAAGGCACGATCGCGTTGTGCCGCAACGTGGGCGGGCAGCGGGTGGAGATCAACCGCACGGACCACCGCGGCTCGTACTTCGGCGCCACGCAGGCGTACCTGCGCGGTGAGGTGCAGGGGACCACGACCTACACGATGACCGTCGAGTCGATCACCGACACGAAGATGTACCAGCTCGACGCGGACGAGTTCGGGCCGATCGTGCGCCGGTGGTTCCCGATGGCCATGCACCTGCTCGAAGGCCTATTCCTCGGGATGCAGAACACCCAGCGCATGGTGAACGACCGCGAACGGCTGCTCGCGCTGGGCTCGTTGTCGGCGGGGCTCACGCACGAGCTGAACAACCCGGCCGCCGCGGCGGTCCGGGCGACGGCCGCGCTGCGCGAGCGGGTCGCCGGGATGCGGCACAAGCTGGCGATGCTCGCCAGCGGCAAGATCGACCCGGAAACCCTGCCCGCGCTGGTGAAGCTCCAGGAGAACGCCGTCGAGCGCGTCGCCAAGGCCCCGAAGCTCGGGCCGCTGGAGACCAACGACCGCGAGGACGAGGTCGGCGACTGGCTGGAGGAGCACGGCGTCCGGGGCGGCTGGGACCTCGCTCCCACACTGGTCGCCGGCGGCCTGGACGTCGAGTGGCTGGACGAGGCCGCGAGCCTGTGCCCGAAGTCGTCGACCGAGGCGGCCGTGCGCTGGCTCGCCTACACCGTCGAGACCGAGACGCTGATGAACGAGATCGAGGACGCCACCACCAGGGTGTCCACGCTCGTCGGCGCGGCCAAGCAGTACTCGCAGCTCGACCGCGCCCCGTTCCAGGTGGTCGACGTCCACGAACTGCTCGACTCCACGCTCGTGATGCTCGGCAACAAGATCCCCGAGGGCGTCCGCGTGGTGAAGGACTACGACCGCACGCTCCCGCCCATCCCCGCGTTCGCCGGCGAGCTCAACCAGGTGTGGACGAACCTCGTCGACAACGCCCTGGGCGCCATGAACGGCACCGGCACCCTGACCGTCCGCACGTCCCGCGCGGACGACCGGGTGGTCGTGGAGATCGGCGACACCGGCACCGGCATCCCGCCGCAGGTGAAGGGCCGCATCTTCGAACCGTTCTTCACCACCAAGGCCGTCGGCGAGGGCACCGGCCTGGGGCTGGAGATCTCGTGGCGGATCGTCGTCAAGAAGCACCACGGCGACATCCTCGTCGACTCCGAACCGGGCGACACCCGCTTCCGGGTGCTGCTGCCGCTGGAATCCCCGGTGCAGGCCGACCTGGCGGCGATCGACCTGGACGAGTAGGTCAGCGCGGCGCCGGTGACCAGGCGGTGCCGAACGCGGCCCAGACGACGGGGGAGCAGGTCGGGTCGCCGGTTCGTTCCCACTCGTCGGCCTGGTCGCGTTGCCAGGCGCACTGGGCAGCGACCGGGTCCGGGGCGGACTGGGCGTGGTCGATTGCCCGGACGGTCGGTGGGAGGACCGGGGTGTTCGGGAAGTTCGGGACGAGGTGGTGCAGGCCCGCGTCGGTGGGCAGGGTCCAGCGAGTGGCGGTGGTGTACTCGGCGCCGCCGTGGACCATGGCGGCGACCAGGCCCGTGGGTTCGGCGAAGCGGGTGTCGCCGCCGCTGTCGCAGGCGATCAGGGCCACGCGGTTGGGGACGCGCCACGGGGTCGGGGTGCCGGGGCGGTGGCCCAGTGCGATGTCGGCCGCGGTGAGGGGGCGGTGGGCGCCGATCGGCGCGGCGCGGCCGGTCGTGGTGGTGCCGCACGAGAGGTGCAGGCGCGAGTCGAGGGCGTGGTCGCCGGTGGTGACGTGGCCGACGTAGAGGAAGCGCGACGCGTCGGCCAGTGCCCGTTCCAGGTCGTCGCGGTCCACTTCGGACCGGTCGAACGGCGAGTCCGGGCCCAGCACGGAACCCAGGGCCGAGTCGTCGGCGAAACCGGGCACCCGCGGGTCGAAGACCGAGACGACCGTCCCGTGTGGACTGAACGGGGACACCCGGCGGCCGCGGGCGTTGCGGACCGTCGCCGGGGTGAGCACGGAGACGTCGGAGTGGTGCACGGTCCGCTCGCCCTCGTCGACCCGCAGCGACTCCCACGGCACCAGAGCGGTCGACGGCGACGGCTGGATGCGCAGGTGCGGCCGGATCCCCTGCTCCAGCAACGAGTTCAGCTCACCGCCGAGCTGGCCGGGGAACACGGCCCGCGCCAACCGGCCGGACAGCTCGGTCTCGCGCGCGAGGTCCAGCAGCGGGCCGTGGGTGAGGGACCGGACCAGCGCCTGGTCGGCGCGTTCACCCGGCAGCGGCGACGGGACCGCGCGAGCCCAGTCGGCCAGTGCCTCCTCGACCAGCGCACGCGGGAACCGCCAGGCGCGGGGCTGGTCGGGTTCGTGCTCCCAGCGCCACGACGCGTACAGGTCGCCCGCGTCCACGAACTTGAGCTGCACGGCTACCACGAGGACACCGCCTCGGCGGAGCGCACGGCCAGGCCGTAGCGCTGCTCGGCCACGTCGATCCACGGGTCCAGCGGTGACGGGACGGCCGGGTCGACGCGAACCCTGGGCGGCAGCAGGAAGTCCGCGGTGAGGTCCGCGCTCGCGACCGGCAGGAACGAGGCCGCGTACGGCAGGTGGTCCTCGGCGGGCGGCGCGGGCAGCGTCACGAGGTCCTCGCGGGCGAACGCCTGCGCGGTCTCGTTGTGCAGCGACACGGTCGCGGTCAGGTGGTCGACGTACGCGGCGGCCAGCCGCACGTCGCCGAGCGAACCGATGGCGGCGAACGCGGCACGGGTCGCGGGCGCGGCGGCCAGCGCGATCCAGCGCTCGCGCAGCGGGCCGTGGGCGAAGCGGTGGCGCACGGCCTCCGCGGCCAGCGCGGCGGGCAGGGCCAGGTCCAGCGCCCGGCGGCACAGGTCGACGTCGGCGGTGGTCGCGGTCCGCAGGACCGCGTCGGCGCGCCACCAGGCGATGCCGATCGCCACGTGCCGCAGCCCGGCCCGTTCGCAGACGGCCGTGGCGACGGCGTACTCCTCGTCGGCCCCGGCGTGGTCCCCGAGCGCCTCCAGCGCGCTGCCCCTGACCTGGTGCGACGCGATCAGTTCCACGGGCGTCGCCTGGTCGCCGAGCCGGGCGCGCACCTCGTCCAGCAGCGGCAGGGCGTCGGCCGGGGTGCCGCGGCTGATCGCGATGGCGGCGCGGCCGTGCAGGCACACCGCGAGCCTGCGCGGGTCGTCGTGCAGGAGTTCGGCGGCCTCGGCGAAGAGGGCTTCCGCCCGGTCGTTGTCGGAGTCGAGGTACGCCAGGCGCGCGAGGCTGAGCAGCGCCCCGGCCTCGGTCGGCCGGTCGCCCACGGCAGCGGCCAGGTCGCGGGCCAGCGCGTGGTGCTCGGCGCTGCCCGCGAGGTCACCGGTCGAGCCCGCGATCTCGGCGAGCGTGACGTGCAGGCCCGCGGCGAGGTGCGGTTCGCCCGCGTAGGCGAGGTCGAGCGCGGCCGTGGCCTCGGTGGACGCCTCGCCGAACATCCCGTTCGTGGCCAGGACCCTGGCGCGGACGGCCCGCAGCGCCACGGTGTCGGCGTACCGGGCGGCCTCGTCCAGGTCGGCCAGCGCCTCGCCGGCGCGGGAGGCGTGCCCGAGGTGCTGGGCGCGCACGAGCAGGGCGTTGACCAGCACCTCGGCCGAACCGGGCTGGTCGAGCACGGTGCGGGCCAGGTCGATCGCCTCGGTGCTCCACCGCACGGCGTCCACGAGGTTCGCGAGGTTGCCCGCGACGGCGGCCCGGCACGCCACGGCCTCGGGGTCGTCGGAGAGCAGGGTGGCCCGGTGGGCGGCCTCGTACGCCTCGACGGCCCCGCCGGGGTCACCCGCCTGCGCCAGCGCGGTGCCGCGGATGGTCAACGCGACGCACGCCTGCCACGGCGGGGTCGACGCGATGTGCGCCAGGTTCGTCCGCGCCTGCTCGGCGAACTCCGGGTGCCGTTCGGCGGCCAGGGCTTCGACCCGCGCCTCCTCCAGCGCGCCCACGACGATCAGCAGCCCGGTCCGGACGGTCCGCAGCATCGCCGCGTCCCGCGGACCGGCGTCGACGAGCCCGAGTTCGGTGTCCGCCCAGGCGTCGTCCCACCGGCCGAGCCGGAGGTGGGTCTCGGCGCGGGTCGCGAGCACGGTGGCCCGCAGGTCGGCGTTGCCCAGTCCGAGGGCCTCGGTCAGCAGCCCGAGCGCCTGCTCGTCGTCCACGGCGAACCCCAGGTTCACCAGCGTGTTCACGCGTTCGGCCGAGGTGGTCGCGGCGTCGTACGCGGCGCGCAGCACGGTCTCGGCGCGCGCGAGGTCGCCCTCCTGGAGCAGCCGCACGCCCTCGTCGTTCAGGGCCTGGCACGTCACCTGCGGCCCGCCAGCCGTTCGGTGAGCGTCGCCGTCGGCGAGTCCACCCTGGACCGCGCGTAGGCCACGATCGCCGCCCGCCGCGCGCGGGCGTCGGGATCGGGTTCCGCCTCGGGGGAGGCGAAGTCGGGCGCGTACACGGTGAGCACGCGCTGCGCCGGCGGCAGCAGGAGCACGGTCGGCGGCACCGGCGTCCGGCCCGTGACACGGCCCAGGCCGTCGGTGTCGTCCAGTTCCACGTCCACGCGGCCGAAGCGCGCGGCCAGCCGGGTGCCGGACCGGGGGCCGGGGGAGACCACGACCTCCAGGAAGGTCGAGCCCTGCCGCCGGACGAGCGACCACCGCGCGTCGGCCGCCGCGTCCACGACACCCTGCGGCACCAACGCCCAGTCGACCACGTCCGCTCCACTGAGGACGGTCACGCCGTCGGCCTGCTCGCCGCCACCCGCCGCCAGCGCGAACGACGACCGGCTCGGCACGGCGGCCTCGGTGAGCACGACGCCGTAGTCCTCGGCCAGCGCGACGAGCCGCGCGGCGAGGGCGTCCACCGCGGGGTCGGCGGTGAACGGACCGACCGCGGTCAGCGCTCGTTCGACGGCGTCCTCGTCGTCCAGCAGGTGTTCGACCGAGCCGGTCGCCACCGCCAGTTCCGCTCGCAGCAGCGCGGGGTCCAGCGCCGGGACACCGGCCGTCGGCGAAGCGGGCCACCACGCTTCGGCCCAGCGCAGGTGCGCGGCGACCCGTGCCGCGTCCCGGACCCGCCAGTCGCCCTCGGCGGGCACGGTCACCTCGGTGGCGCCGTCCGGGACCGCCGTCCCGTAGACCTCCCACAGCCAGTCGGCCGCCCGGTCGAGGTCGTGGATCCGGGCGCTGGGCACGGGATCGTCGGAGAGGACGTCCCAGGCCAGCAGCGCGCCCCGCGCCTCCAGCAGCGCCGTCCGCTCGGCGTGCGGCGGCCAGTCGCCGACCTGGACGGCGGAGTCGGTGCGCTCGACCCTCATGACGGCCCCCCGGCGGACTGGCGTTCGAGCGCCGACCGCAGCCGGTCGCGCTGGTCGAGGATCACCGAGCGCAGCACGCCGTCCAGCACGTCCCACAGCTCGTCGGCCGTGACGGGGTCGTGCCGCAGCTCGCGGCCGTGCACCCGCACCCACAGCCGCCGCTGGTAGGCCTCGCGGACACCGTCCACGTCGGCGCGGACGCCGTCCGGCATGGACGACGGCATCCGCAGGGCGCGGTGCACGTACGCCTCGCGGTCCCAGCGCAGCCGCAGCCGCGCGGTCGCCCCGCCCGCCGGGCCCGGCGGTCCGCCGACCAGCGCGACGGTCGCCTCCCAGCCCAGCGCGAGCACGACCCGGCCGGTCTCGTCGGCCAGTTGCCACGGGCCCGCCGAGCGGGAGATCTCCTGCCGCACCAACGCGGGCACGTCGTCCAACGCGTCGCGCAATGGACCGGTCACCGCGCCGAACAGCCGTTCCACCACGGACCGGTCGAACGGCTTGGGCAGGCTCTGCTTGGCCGCGCCGAGCCCCGGCACCGGCCGGACCGGGCGGTCGAGGTCGGTCAGGCCGCGCACCCGCGCCCCACCGGGGAGGTCCAGTTCGGCCGCGCTCCGGCTGCCCGCCGAGTCCGCGACCAGTTCGGCGAACAGGGGCCGATCGGGGGTGGTCGCGCAGGTCGCGAGGAACGCCTCCGGCCGCGCGGGCCCCGGCGCGCGGCGCGGCACGGGCGGGTGGGACCACGCGGTGTCGAGCAGCCGGGCCAGCTCGTCGCCGTGGGTGGTCACGAAGTCGCGGAGCCCGGCGAGCGTCGGGCCCTCCCGCCGGTGCACCTCGGCGAGGACGGCGGCGGCCCGGCCCGCGACCGCTGCCGGGTCCAGGCGCGGGTCGCCGTGGGTGCTGGCCAACTCGTAGCAGCGCTGGAAGTAGAGGTCCTGCGGGTTGCCGTCGGTGATGCCCGCCCTGCGGCGCTCCTTCTTCACCACCAGGAACCACGCCGCGGTCGCCGCGAGCACCGGCCCGGCCTCGGCGATCCGGTCCCGCAGCGCGTCGACGTGGTCGATCCCCACGGCCCCCGCGGCGAAACCGGGGTTCTGCACCGGGCGCAGCACGAGCGGGTCGAGGATGAGCTTCACCGTGCGGGCCAGCGGACGCCCCTCGGGGTTGCTCAGCGGAGCCACGGCGTCACCCAGGGCCGACCACGCCCGCGCGATCAGCAACCCGCGCGGCAACGCCACCTCGGCGGGTTGTGCCTGCGTGTGGACGGTGCTCACCACCCGAGCCTAGTGTCACCGCACCGTTTCTGTGATCGGTAGGCGGAACCCCCGCCGGAAGCTTTCCCCACGACGAACGACGAGCCGGGGGAGCCACCCACATGTACCAGTCACCGCAGGACTACACACCGCGGCCGTTCACCACCGCAGTCCCCTACGAGATGCCCCGCCCGGTCCGCCGCCGCCGGCCCAAGGGGCTGATCCTGCTCCTGCTGCCGTTCCTGTTCTTCGGGGCCATGTTCTTCGGGTTCTCCTACCTGGTGACGCCCGAACCGGACGTCGAGGTCAAGCCCGGCGTCGGGTTCGCCGCGGTGAACGGCAGGCAGGCGGTGCTGGTGCCCTACGAGCGGCACGGCGCGCGGGGCATGTTCCAGCTGATGGTGCGGGACATGTTCCAGGTACGGCTCGCGGCCGCCGACCCGGCCACCGGCGAGGTGCTGTGGGACGTGCAGCTGTCCGACGAGCTGATCTGGGACGCCGGCGTGCTGGCCGCGGGGGACAAGTACGCCTACCTCGCCACCGGGTCCGGGCTGGTGATCGTGGACCTGCACGACGGGACGATCGTCTCGCAGGGGTCCGGCGTCGAAGGGCTCGGCGGCTCGTACGTCGCCGCACCGTCGGCCTACGGCTACGACCCGGCGAACCGGCGGGTGCTGGCGATGACCGCCACCGGCGCCGTGCTGGCGCTGCCGCTGGACGCGGTGGCCGCCACGCCGACCGACCAGGCCACCACGGCGGTCTGGCTCGCGACCCTCTCGACCAGGCCCACCAGCACGCCCGCCACGGCCGACAAGGCCGCGATCGGTGCCGGTGACGTCGTCGAACTCCGCGCCCGGCCCGGCGGTGGACCCGGCAGCGTCCTGGTCCGCGTCGGTGCCGACGGCAGCGAGTCGCAGCTCGGCGACGCCGCGTTCCACGGCGCGTCCGTCGTGCTCGACGGCGACCGCGCCGCCGGCGCAGCGGCGGGGCACGTGCTGGTCAAGCACAACCGCACGGTGAACGACACCGGCGTCGAACTCAGCGCCGTCTCGCTCACGACCGGCGCCGTCACCGGCTCGCTGGCCGTCGACTCCTCGCCGCGGCGGGCGGTCACGCGGGAGGACGGCACCGCGGTCGTCGCCGCGGGCAAGGTCCTGGCCACCACCGGACCGGACGGCCGGGTGGTCGCGATGACCGTCGGCGCGACCGACTTCCTCGGCAACCCCTCCTGACAACCCTTCCGCACCAACGAGAAAGAGGAACAACCATGAAGGCCATCGCGTGGATCGTGCTCCTGGTCGGGCTCGTCTGCACCGCCCTGTTCATCACCACCGGCCTGGCCGGTGAGGACCAGCTCTCCTGGCTCAACGGCTACCTCGTCGGACCGATCATCCTGCTGTTCGTCGCGCCGATGCTGTTCGCCTTCGCGGGCAAGATGGGCGGCGGGCTCGCCTCGCTCACGGGCGGCGTGCCCAAGGCGTTCTTCGGCGCCCCGATCGGCATGGGCACGGTCGTCGGCGTCTCCAGAACCGGCTTGAGCGTCAACGACCAACCGCAGCTGGACATCCAGCTCGACGTCGACACCCCCGACGGCCGGTCCTTCCGCGGCACCGCCCGCCAGATCGTCGACCTGACCGAGATGGCCTCCGTCCAGCCCGGCGCGGTCCTGCCCGTGCGGTACCTGCCGGACGGCCGGGTCGCGCTGGCCACGGACGCCTCGCAGTACGAACTCCAGGCCGC
>DATMCA010000774.1:0-2702 GCA_035559015.1 Umezawaea sp.
CGCCATGAGCGGCGCCCGCGGCAGCGCCACGCTGACGAACGTGACCATCACGAACTCCGCTCAGGGCAACGTCCTGATCGAGCCGGGTTCCGGTTTCACGATCACCGGTGGCACGACGGCGGCCACGGCCCGGCCCGCGAAGGCGGGTGGTCCCCGGTAGGTGACCGGCCGGGCGTCCCGCACGGGGCGCCCGGCCGCACCGTAAACGACTGGCGACCGGCCCGTTCGGACACGAGAATCACCGGCCGTGACCACTTCCGCACGACGACTGCTGCGCACGCTGGACCCGTTGCCCTTCGGCGCCCGCGAGAAGGTCCTGTCCGAGACCGCTCGCAGGCTCGCCGGAACGCCCGAGTTGGACGTGCTGCTGAGCGACCTCGACACCGACGGGTCCACCCGGCGGACGGCGTTGCGGATCGCGTACGTGGCGGGGCACCGCGACCACGTGCGGAGGTGCCTGTCGGCGCGGGAGACGGCGGTGGTGCGGCACGCCCTGGGGGTTGCGGTTCGACTCGGGTTGCCGGTCGAGGTGTTCCTGGAGCGGCTGCCGGAGCTGCCGACGGCGTTGCGGCGCACCCTGTACACGGTGGTGCGGCGGCGCAGGGCGACCGAGTTGGCCGACGGGCTGCTGGCGGCCGTCCGCGAGTCCTACGGGGACCGCGAAGCCGCCGCCCTGCTGGCCACCTGCTCGCCGGCGGTGTTCGCCGCCGAACTCCCCGGTCTGGCCCACGCCGTGGCGAACTGGTCCACGATCGCCCGGCACCACCCGGACGAGTTCCTGGACCTGGTGGACGCCGAACTGGCGGCGATGTCGCCCGCGTGGTGGCCGAGGGTGTTGGACCGCTTGGGCGCGGGGGTCGCCGCGGCGGTGCTGCCGCGGCCCGAACGGGTGCTGGACCTGGTGGAGCGGACGCTGCCGCACGCGCCGCTGCCGTGGGCGCTGGTCGAGCGGATGGCCGTGCTGGCCCGGCACTCCCCCGACCGCCTCGTGCGGATCCTGCTGGACCCGCGCCGCACCGGGCCCACTCCGGACCGGCGGTCGCTGTGGCAAGCGCTGACCGGGGTCGACGAGGCCGACCTGGCCGGGATCGCCCGGCTGCTCGACGGGGCCGCGCTGGTGCGGTTCCTGCACGCGCTGCCGCCGTCCCGGCGCGCGGCCGTCCACTCGGGCGCGGTCGGCGGACGCGCGGACGTGCCGCTGGACGCCGTGGACGAACTCCCCGCCGCCGCCCGTGACGCCGAGGCGCGCAGGCTGCTGACGCTGCGCGCCACGGCGGACGACCCGTCGCGGCGGCTCGCGGTGACCGCCCGGCTCGCGTGGGCCGAGGCGGAGCCGGTGCTGCGCGAGGCCACGAAGCGGGCGACGGCCGATGAACGCCGTGAGGCGTACCCGCTGTACGTCGCGGCGGCAGCGGCGAGCCGCGACCCGGAGGTGTTCGCGGCGGTGCTCGGCACCCTCACCAGGCTGCCCAACGAGCAGGACCCGGTGCGGTCCGCCGCGCTGGGCGCGCTCGCCGCCGTGCCGACGTGGCTCGTCCGGCCGACCGAGGCCGACCTGCTGGTGAAGCTGATGGTCGACGCCGCCCAGGCGCGGGACTGCTCGTGGCCCACGCAGCACGCCGTGAGGACGTTGGCGGCCGCTCTGGTCC
This sequence comes from Umezawaea sp., assembly GCA_035559015.1. GTDB lineage: Bacteria > Actinomycetota > Actinomycetes > Mycobacteriales > Pseudonocardiaceae > Umezawaea. Next base: position 1,650 of record DATMCA010000774.1, read on the forward strand.
GCGAGGGGGCGGTGTCGCGCCGTCCGGAACTCCTCGACGCGGGCATGGCCGGGTTGGAGAGCCTCGGCAGGCACCAGTCGTGGATCGACCTGAGCTGCCTGGACGAGGCCCTGCCGCACGGCGCGGAGCACCGGGTGTTCGACGCGCTGCGCGGCCGGTTCGCGGCGGACGCGGCACGGGGCCGGTACGCGGTGCTGCTGGCGCTGGCCTCCGGCCTGCGGCGCCGGGCGTGGCACATGGCCCCGCTCCAGGACCTCCTGGACCAGGCCCGGTCGGCGAAGGACGACTCCGTGGTGCGCCAGGCCGTCGACCTGTGGCTCCGGTCGCCCGAGACCCGCGACGAGCGGGTGGAGCGGGTGTTCCGCGGCGACCGGTCGACGATCACGCTGCCGTCGGTGCTGAACGCCATCGGCTTCCGGCGCACCGACCTGCTCGACGACGTGATCGGCAAGCCGCTGCACGGCCGGTTCCTCCAGCGCGGGGTGCGGCACGTGCCGCGGTTCCACGGCTGCTTCGCGCGGTGGCTGCCGCGCCAGACCGCCGCCTACGCGGCCGAGCTGGACGCCGTGGCGTCGGCCAAGCGCGCCAACGTCCACGAACGGGCGAACGCGGTCCGCTCGCTCGGGCGGGTGCCGGGAACGGTGGACCTCGTGCGCGGGTACCTCGACGACCGCGAGGTGCAGGTGGCGGAGGCCGCGCTCAGCGCTCTGGCGTGGACCGACGAACCCGCCGACGTGATCGGGGACCTGCTCGCCCACGTCGACTCCGACCGGGCGCGGGTGGCCGTGTACGCGGTGACCCGGTGCGCCCGGTTCGCCGCGCCGGAAGAGCTGGTCGGCCACCTCGGCGTGCTGCTGGCGAGCCGCAAGGTCACCTCGCGCAAGGAGGCGATCCGGCTGCTGGCCGAGCACCACGTGCCGGGCGCGGCGGCGCTGCTCACCGCCGCGTGGGACGGACCGCACGGCCATCGGGACGTGCGCCGGGCGCTGGTGTGGGCGACCGGGTGGTTCCTGGACGACGAGGCCGCGTGGGACCTTCTCGCCAAGGCTGCGG
>DATMCA010000775.1:0-9528 GCA_035559015.1 Umezawaea sp.
GGTGCGGGCGACCTACCCGCCCGGTTCGACCTGGAAGGTCGTCGTGTCGGCGGCGGCGCTGGAGGACGGCAAGACCAAGGACACGCCGCTCACCGCGGCGGGTTCGATCACGCTGCCGAACACCAACACCCAGCTCCCCAACTTCAACAGCACGCCCTGCGGCGGTGGCGACACCGCGACGCTGGAAGAGGCGTTGGCGAAGTCGTGCAACACGGCGTTCGCCGAACTCGCGGGCGATCTCGGCGAGGCGAAGCTGACCAAGCAGGCCGAGAAGTTCGGCATGAACGACAGCAGCCTCCAGATGCCGCTGGCCGTGGCGAAGTCCACCTACGGCCCGGTGCCGGACAAGGCCGCGCTGTTCCAGAGCGGCATCGGCCAGCGCGTGGTCGAGATGACGCCGATGGAGAACGCGGTCATCGCGGCGACGATCGCCAACGGCGGTGTGCGGATGAAGCCGTACCTCGTGCAGAAGCTGATCGCGCCCGACCTGGAGGTCATCGACGAGACCAAGCCGGACGAGGCGGGCGACGCGGTCAGCGCGGCCACCGCCAACACCCTGCGCGACATGATGCTCAAGTCGGAGACGAACACCGGCGGCGAGGGCAGGCTCAGCGGCGTGAACATCGCGTCGAAGACCGGTACCGCCGAGCACGGCGTCGACCCGGCCGCGGTGCCGCCGCACGCCTGGTACATCGCGTTCGCGCCCGCCGAGAAGCCGACCATCGCGGTCGCGGTGATCGTCGAGAACGGTGGCGACCGGGGTCTGGGCGCGACCGGCGGCAAGGTCGCCGCTCCCGTCGGCAGGGCGGTCATCGGCGCTTACCTGGCTGGCCGCTGATGCTGATCACCGGCCAGCTCCTCGCCGAGCGGTACCGCCTCGCCAGGCGGATCGCCGTCGGCGGCATGGGCGAGGTCTGGGAGGCCGAGGACACCAGGCTCGACCGCAACGTCGCGGTCAAGGTGCTCAAGGCCGACCTCAGCGGGGACGCGGAGTTCCTCACGCGCTTCCGCATCGAGGCGCGGACCACCGCGTCGCTGAACCACCCCGGCATCGCCGCGGTGCACGACTACGGCGAGACCGCGTCGATGCCGGACGGGCCGGAGGACACGGCCTACCTGGTGATGGAACTGGTCGAGGGCGAGCCGCTGGCCGCGATCATCGCGCGCGGCAGGCTCACCGTCGACCGGACGCTGGACGTGCTCCAGCAGGCCGGGACGGCGTTGCAGGCGGCGCACGAGCGCGGGCTGGTGCACCGCGACGTGAAGCCCGGCAACATCCTGGTCACCCCCACCGGCAAGGTGAAGATCACCGACTTCGGCATCGCGAAGGCGGCCGACGCCGCTCCGGTGACCCGCAACGGCATGGTGATGGGCACCGCCCACTACATAGCGCCGGAACAGGCGCTCGGCCACGACGCCGAGCCCGCGAGCGACGTGTACGCGCTGGCCGTGTGCGGCTACGAGTGCCTGACCGGGCACCGGCCGTTCCGGTCGGAGAACGCGGTCACGGTCGCGATGATGCACATCCGCGACATCGCGCCGCCGCTGCCGCCGGACGTGCCGGGCGGTCCGCGCGCGCTGATCGAAGCGACGCTGGTCAAGGACCCGAGGCAGCGCTACCGCAACGGCGGCGAGTTCGCCGAAGCGGTCGCCGCCGTGCGGTCGGGCAGGCCGCTGCCGACGCCGTCCGGGCTGGCCATGGCCACCGGACCGGTCATGACGCACCCCGGTCTGCAGATGTCGCACCCGGCGTCGCAGCCCGGTTTCCCCCCCGTCCAGCCGGGCATGCAGTCGGGTCAGCACCCCATCCCGCACAACACTCCGCACACGGGTACTTTCCGTCCGTTGCCGAATCCGCCGCGGCCTCAGGGGAGAGCGAGGGCCGTTTTGTGGGTTATGGTCGGTCTCCTGGTCGTGGCGCTGATCGTGCTAGGGGTCTTCGTGCTGCGTGCGGTGTTGAAGAACGGCAACGAGGCCGGATCGAGTCCGCAGAGCTCGACGGGTGCTCGTCCCGCGCCGAACACCCAGGCGAGCCAGGCCGGGGACCTGGGCCCCACGGACAAGATCCCCGGTACGCCGTTGGTCCGGATCGAGAAGTCGGACTACCTGGGCCTGCCGGTGAACCAGGCGACGGAGAAGCTGGCGGGCCGAGGCCTCCAGCCCGAGTCGCAGACGAGCCAGGGCGGGCAGCCTCGCGACCAGAGCCGGTGCATGGTTTCCGACGTGTCACCGGTGGGTGAGGTTGCGATCGGCTCACGGGTGAGAGTGACCTGTGTGCCTACGTGACCGGAACGCGCCAGTCTGGGCGAGCACGAAACCGAACTGCTAGACACGATGGTTAGACCGTTGACGAGGAGCGGGACGACGCACTGATGAGCACTCCGCGACTGCTCTCCAATCGCTACGAACTGGGTGAGACCCTCGGCTACGGCGGTATGTCGGAGGTCCACAAGGGCCGCGACGTTCGCCTCGGCCGTGACGTGGCGATCAAGGTGCTTCGAGCCGACCTCGCCCGCGACAAGACCTTCCAGGAGCGGTTCCGCCGGGAGGCCCAGAACTCCGCGGCGCTGAACCACCCCGCGATCGTGGCCGTCTACGACACCGGCGAGACCCAGACGGAGTACGGCCCGCTGCCGTACATCGTCATGGAGTACGTCGACGGTCGGACGCTGCGCGACATGGTGAAGACGCAGGGCCCACTGTCGGGCAAGCGCGCCATGGAGGTCATGGCGGACGTGTCCGCCGCCCTGGACTTCAGCCACCGGCACGGCATCGTGCACCGCGACGTGAAGCCCGCCAACGTCATGATCACCCGCTCCGGCGCGGTGAAGGTGATGGACTTCGGCATCGCCCGCGCCGTGCACGACGGCCAGGCCGCAGTGACGCAGACGGCCGCGGTCATCGGCACGGCCCAGTACCTCTCGCCCGAGCAGGCGCGCGGCGAGGCGGTCGACGGCCGCTCCGACGTGTACGCGTCGGGCTGCGTGCTGTTCGAGCTGCTCACCGGCGAGCCGCCGTTCAACGGCGACTCCCCCGTGGCCGTGGCGTACCAGCACGTGCGGGAGGACCCGAAGTCGCCGTCGTCGCTGAACCCGAACGTGACGCCCGCGCTGGACGCCATCGTGCTGAAGGCCATGGCGAAGGGCCCGGCGAACCGCTACCAGTCGGCCGCCGAGATGCGTGCGGACCTGGTGCGCGTGCTGTCCGGCCAACGCCCGTCGGCGCCCGCCGTGATGACGCCCGAGGACCGCACCGCGGTGCTCAACCAGACGCCGCGCACCGAGGTCGTGTCGTCCGGTCGGCACCGCCCGTCGGCGCTGCGCGACGAGCAGAACGAGTACGACCCGCTGGCCGAGGAGGACGCCGAGCGCCGGGCGAAGCGCAAGAAGGCGACCATGGTCACCCTGGTCGTGCTGCTGTGCATCGCCGTGATCGCGCTGGCCGCGTGGATCACGTCGAGCCTGCTCGGTGACAACACCAGCGCCGGCTCGGACAAGGTGCCGGTGCCCGGCGTGACGGGCAAGACCCTGGCCGCCGCGAAGGCGAGCCTCGAAGAGGTCGGCCTCAAGTACAAGATCGACCCGGTGCCGTGCCAGCCGGGCGAGAACGGCGCCGCCCCGCGCTGCACCGCCGACGACATCGACAAGGTCTTCGCGATCGACCCGGCCGCGGGCACCTCGGTCCCGAAGCTCACCGAGATCACCCTCACCTACGGCACCAGCCCGGACCAGATCGCCGTCCCGGACGTGGCGGGCATGACGCCGCAGGAGGCGCAGGCGAAGCTGAGCGCCGACGGCTGGGGCTTCGTCCAGGGCCAGGAGACGGTCGAGGTCGAGGACAACGCCAAGGTCGGCAAGGTCGCCCAGCAGAACCCGCAGGCCGGGGTGAAGGCGGCGAAGGGCGCGGTGGTCACGGTCCTGCTCGGCAAGGGGCCGGACACCGTGCAGCTCGCCGACGTGACCGGGCAGCCCGTCGCCGACGCGACCGCGACGCTGGACGGCGCCGGGTTCAAGGTGTCGGTCAAGGAGGTCGACAACGCCGCGCCCCAGGGCGAGGTGCTGTCCCAGAGCCCGAACCCCGGTCGGGTCGCCAAGGGGTCGACGATCACGTTGACGGTGTCCAAGGGCAACCAGATCTCCATGCCGGAGATCACCGGGATGACGGTCGAGCAGGCCAGGACGAAGCTCAACCAGCAGGGCTGGAACGGCGAGCTGACGATCACGGACAAGCCCGCCGTCACGGACATCACCAAGAACGGCAAGATCCAGTCGCAGGACCCGAAGACGGGTGCGGCGATCACCAAGAACCAGCGGATCAACATCACCGTGGCCGAGTTCAAGGTCGGCGGACCTACGAGCTAGGTTCGGACTACCGCAAGGAGAAGGCTCCCTCGGCACTGCCGAGGGGGCCTTCTTCGTCCGCTGCCGGGCCGGGCTCGTCCGGCCGGTGGTCGGCGAGGCTAGGACTGGCGGGCGGCCGAGGCCAGCGTGCGCATCCCGTTCTCCAGGGTGGCGACGGTCGACTCGGGCACCTCGTGGCCGCAGACGGCGAGCCAGTTGGCCAGCATCCGGTGGCCGCCCTCGGTGAGCACGGACTCCGGGTGGAACTGGACGCCCTCGACCGGGAGTTCGCGGTGCCGGATGCCCATGACGATCCCGGTGTCGGTCTTGGCCGTCACCTCGAACTCGGCGGGGATCGTGTCGGGGAGCACGGTCAACGAGTGGTAGCGGGTGGCCGTGAACGGGTTCGGCACGCCCTTGAGCACGCCGTTCCCCGTGTGGTGGACCACACTGGTCTTCCCGTGGAGCAGTTCGGGGGCGAGGTCGACGGTGCCGCCCCACACCGCGCCGATGGCCTGGTGGCCGAGGCAGACGCCGAGCACCGGGACCCCGTTGGCGGCGCAGTGCCGGATCACGTCCATGCTCGCACCCGCCCTGTCGGGGGTGCTCGGACCTGGGCTGACGAGGACTCCGCCGACGGTGTCGATCTCGGCGAGGTCCACCTCGTCGTTGCGCCGGACGACGCACTCCACACCGAGCTGGGCCAGGTACTGGACCAGGTTGTAGACGAAGCTGTCGTAGTTGTCGACCACGAGCACGCGCATTCCCACAGCGTAGCCGTGACAATGCTCTCGTCAGAAGTGAGGTAAGGCTCACCTAAACTATGCTCATGAGCCGTTCTCTGCGAGTTGCGATCGTCGGCGCCGGCCCGGCGGGGATCTACGCCGCCGACACCCTGACCAAGTCCGACACCGACGTGAGCATCGACCTCTTCGAGCGGCTCCCCGCCCCCTACGGTCTCATCCGCTACGGCGTCGCCCCCGACCACCCGCGGATCAAGGGCATCGTCACCGCCCTGCACCGGGTGCTCGACCGCCCGCAGATCCGGCTCTTCGGCAACGTCGAGTACGGCGTCGACCTGAAGCTGGGCGACCTGCGCGAGTTCTACGACGCGGTGATCTTCTCCACCGGCGCCGAGAAGGACCGCGAGCTGGACATCCCCGGCATCGACCAGCAGGGCAGCTTCGGCGCGGCCGACTTCGTCTCCTGGTACGACGGCCACCCCGAGGTCTCCCGCACGTGGCCGCTCACCGCGTCCAGCGTCGCGGTCCTCGGCGTGGGCAACGTCGCCATCGACGTCGCGCGCATCCTCGCGAAGACCGCGGATGAGCTCCTCACCACCGACATCCCGGACAACGTCCACCAGGGCCTCAAGTCGAGCCCGGTCACCGACGTCCACGTCTTCGGCCGCCGCGGCCCGGCCCAGGCGAAGTTCACCCCGCTGGAACTGCGCGAACTCGACCACTCGCCGAACGTCGAGGTCGTCGTGCACCCCGAGGGCATCGAGTTCTGCGCGGCCAGCATGGCGCTGATCCGGTCCAACAAGCAGGTCGAGATGGTCGTGAAGACGCTCCAGGAGTGGGCGATCCGCGACCAGGGCTACCGGCCGCGTCGGCTGCACCTGCACTTCCTCCAGTCGCCCGTCGAGGTGCTGGGCGACGGCGAGGTCACCGGGCTGCGCACCGAGACGATGGAGCTGACCGGCGACGGCGGCGTGCGAGGGACCGGGGAGTTCACCGACTGGCCGGTGCAGGCCGTGTACCGGGCGGTCGGGTACCTGAGCACGCACCTCGCCGAACTGCCGTTCGACCACACGACCGGGACCGTGCCGCACCAGGCAGGCCGCGTGCTGGGCATCGACGAGCAGCCGATGCCCGGCGTCTACGTGACCGGGTGGATCAAGCGCGGACCGGTCGGGCTGATCGGGCACACCAAGGGCGACGCCCTGGAGACGGTGACGAGCCTGCTGTCGGACGCACCGCTGCTGGCCCCGGCCGCGCAGCCCGAGGCCGACGCGGTCGTGCGGTTCCTCGACCAGCGCGGGGTCGAGTACACGACGTTCGACGGTTGGAAGCAGCTCGACGCGCACGAGGTCGGACTCGGCGCCGCCGAGGGCCGCGAGCGGATCAAGGTGGTCGACCGGCACACGATGGTGTCGGTGTCACGGGGCTGAGCACGGGTCGTGGTGCGCGGGGGCCCCGCGCACCACGGCTCACAGCGCGTTCCGGACGATCAGGCTCTCGGCGCAGTCGACGACCGTCGACGTCGCCGGTCGGGGTGACCAGCCCAGGACGCGTTCCGCCTTCGCCGAGCTGTGCCGGTGCCGTCGGCCGAGGCTCGGCAGGATCGCCTTCACGCCGGGGTCGACCAGGGCGAGGCCGGGCAGGACGAGGTCCGGCAGCCTCCTGGTCGGCACCTTGCTCGCGGACGCGCCGAGCTTCGCGCGCAGTTCCGCCGCGACCTCGCTGACGCCCTCCTCGCGGTTGAGCGGTGGGCTGGCGGTGGCGCAGGACGACGTCATCACGACCCTCTCGACCTTCGCCGCGATCGCGGCCCGCAGCACGCGCAGCGTGTCTTCCCTCGCGGTCTCGACCAGGTCGTCCTCGTTCTCCGCACCGCCACCTCCCCGCGGTGACGCGACGTGCATCACGTGGTCGCAGCCCTGCACGGCCTCGTCCCAGCCATCGTCCGACATCAGGTCGGCCACGGCGAAGCTCAACCTGCCGCCGGGGTCCAGCGCGCCGGAGATGGTCGCGCGCACCGCCTGTTCCTTCGCCGCCGACCGCACGGTCGTCCGCACCGCGTACCCGCGGCGCAGCAGTTCCACGACGCACCACCCGGCGACGTACCCGCTGCCCCAGGAACTCCAAGCGGTGGTCCCGACCTGGTGTGAGCGGCTTCGCCGAGGTGAACGTGCCGTAGGGGCGGATGGCCGTGCCGTCGCGGTCGTACCAGGTCCTGGCCCGGTCGAGTTCGCACTGGCTGCCGACGAGGCTGCCGGACGAGATCGTGGTGGCCGTCCCGTCCGGGGCGACGTCGGCGAGGGTGGCGATGGGGTTCAGGTCCGTGCCCGTCGTGCGCGCCACGAGGCTCGCGCTGATCGAGCCCGTGATCGTCGCGCCCCGCCGGAGCGGTTCGGTCGTGTAGCTGAGCGAGCCGTTCGGCGCGGTCGGCGGGGCGTAGCCGATCGAGTCGAAACCCCCGGTCCCGGACCTGGACGTGAGTTCGCCGCCGCCGTCCAGGCGGTAGGTCGTGCAGTCGCGGACCGGGGTCGGGGTCGTGGTGTTGATCCACTTGCCACTGCCCTGCTGGTACGCGTGCAGGGGCGTGTTCGTGTCGAGCCCGGACTCCGCGCCCTTGAGCCAGGTGTCGAGCCAGTGGACGAGGATGTTCTGCCGGCCCTCCTCGAAGCCGTCGCCGTGACCCCACGGCCCGATGACGAGCTGGTAGCGCGGGGTGGTCGACCGGCCGGGCTCCAGCACGCCGTGCACCGGCCGGTCGGTCGGGTACGGTGCTGGAGACGGCTCGACGGCTGTTCGCGGAGCACGGTTACGACGGCACTTCGCTCCAGATGATCGCGGACGCGATGGGCGTGGCGAAGGCGAACGTCTACTACTACTTCCGCACCAAGGCCTCGATCCTGGAGGCCATGCTGGCGGCCAACATCACCGCGCTCGAAGCGGCGTTGGACGCGGCGGGAGCCCTGCGCGGCAAGCGGGCGCGCAGGGAGTTCCTGGTCGGCGCGTTCGTCGACCAGGTGATGGCGAACCGGTCGATCTCACCGGTCAGCCGCAACGACCCCGGCCTGCTCAAGAACGACGCGATCGGCGCCGCGCTCGCCGACCTCAACCGCCGGGGCCGGGAGCTGATCTTCGGCGAGCACCCGACACCCGACGAGGTCGCGGCCTACACCCTGCTCGACGACCTCGGACCGTCGATGCGCGCCCTCCCGCACCTGCCGGACGACGAGCTGCGGGAGGTCCTGCTGCGCCTCTGCCTGCGGGTGCTGCGGGTGTGACCTACGACGGGGTCGTGACGTTGTTGAACGGCAGCAGCGGCTCGGCCCACGGGAACACCACGAACATCAGCAGCGCGATGATCCCGAGCGCCAGGACGAGCGCCTCGACCACGCGGACCGGCGTCGGGCCCGGCAGGTGCCGCCAGATCCAGCCGTACATCACTGCTCCTTCAGTTCTGGCGGCACGAAACCGTTGGCCTTCGGGTAGCTCATGGTCAGCACGGCGTGCACGATCAGCCGCTGCCTGTCGGAGAACCGCGGGTGGCACGTGGTCAGGGTCATCAGCGCCGCCTGCTCGGCGACGGGCAGCTCACCGGAGAAGTGCGGCACCGGGCTGATCACCTCGCCCTGCTGCGGCGTCACGATCTCCTGGCCGACGGTCTTCGCGTACGGGCTGCCCGCGGAGTTCGACGAGTCCTTGAGCGGCGCGACCTTCGCGCACTTCGGGTTCTTCGCCTTGCCCTCGGCCCACCCGGCCTCCTCGCCGGAGGTCGGGAGCATCCGGTAGACGACCCAGGTGGTCTGCGTCTCGACCACGATCGCGTCGCACGACGACAGCAGGTCGAGGTCGTTGAACGGGGCTCCCTTGCCGACGCGGTGACCGGCCACGGCGAAGTTGCCGGGGTTGCCGGGCAGCGCGGTGCCGACGTAGTGGCCCGGCCCGACCTCCAGGTGCTTGTCGGTGGTGCCCTCGACGATGGAGAAGTGGTAGTCCGGCCCGAACACCGGGATGTACATCTTGGCGAAGGCCTTGCCCTCGATCAGGTCGTACTGGACCTGGCGCTGGGGGTCGACCGGTGCGACGGTGTTCGACTCGTTCCACTGGTCGTCGAGCGCCGTCGTCGCCTCGCTCTGCTTGCCCGCGGAGATGAGGTCAGTGACGTACACCTCGTAGACGACGAACAGCAGGATCACCAGACCGGCCGTGATCATCAGCTCGCCGAAGCTCCGGACGGCCTTGCGGGCGATCCCGTCCGGCGGTGCCGGCCGCGGGATCTTGACCGTTTCAGGCTCAGTCTTGGGGGGCACGTCGTCATGGGTCACCGCGACCCTGGGGATGATCTCCGTAGGCGGTTCGACGGGGCGCGGCCGGGGTGGTGGCCGCATCGGTCGACCACCGGCACCAACGGGTGCCACAGGGCGCTGACCAGGGACGGGCCTGCCACGAAA
>DATMCA010000776.1:0-9865 GCA_035559015.1 Umezawaea sp.
CGTTGAAGCCGACGCCGCTGTAAGCGGTGAGCGTCTCCACGCCCGCCAGGCTGTAGTTGGTGCCGAACGTCAGGTCCTTGTACGCGCCGTCCGGGTAGCGGTCGTTCCCGGCGACGTGACCGAGGTCGGCGATCTGCACCGTCATGCCCTCGTACCGCCCGGAGAACCGCTCCTCCAGCAGCTTCTCGCTGGTGGGGAACTTGTAGTCGGTCACGCTCATGTTCGCGGGGAACCAGTAGAGCTGGCAGACGAGGAAGCCGATGGTGCCGACGGCGATGACCGCGAAGCCCTTCGCCTTCTCGACGCCGACCTTGACCAGCACGACGACCATGATCGCCAGGATGGCGTTGGTGAGCAGCTGCCTGCGGTCGGTGGTCGGCAGCGCCGCCCACCCCAGGTAGGCGCCGAGCGCGATCAGCGCCATGGACGTGGCCATGCGGGCGCGGGCCTTCGTCCGCTGGAGGCCCTCGCTGGCCACGATCGCCCAGATGATGATCAGCGGCAGGAACAGGAACGGCACCAGCCGCATGGGCCAGCGGAAGACGCTGAGCTGCGACGGGCCGAGCACCAGCAGCGTGTAGACGACCGTGTAGAAGTACAGGCCCATCAGCTCGCGGCGGCGCTCCACCAGCACCCGCCAGCGCAGCCACGGGATCAGCGGGACGATGAACCAGGCCAGGTACAGCGCGGGGAAGGTCGGGGTGTCCCCGCTCCAGATCTTCACGAACGGCTGCATGGACGGGTTGCTCATGCCGAGGAAGTCCTGCAGGTGCGGAGCGAGGAACCCGTCGTTGGCCGTCTTGCTGTCCCGCCGGTAGCTGACCGAGGCGGTCAGCGCGAACGGCAGGTACACGATGACGTTCATCAGGACGACCGCCGCGCCCGCGCCCATCAGGCTCCAGACGCGCTTGCGGTCGAACACCAGCCAGGCCTCGATCATCACGGCGAGGATGCAGAGGCCGAAGCTGACCAGCTCGTACGGGTTGCCGGTGGTGCACGCGAGGTAGCCGGTGACCACGACCCAGATCATCGACTTGCCGGACCGGGCGGCCCGCCGGGCGGTCCACCACACGTACGGCATGAAGCCGTAGGTCACGAGCGCGTTGATCCAGGACGAGCCGTCCATGAAGAGCACGTAGCCCGAGAGCGGCAGCGCGGCGCCGATCGCGGCGGCGACCCACGGGCGCACGCCGTACTCACGGGCGAGCAGGTAGGTGCCGACCGAGAACAGGACCATGAAGGCGATCTTCACGATCGTGATGGCCAGCGCGACGTTGTCGATCCACTGGGTGCCGACGGCCAGCGCGACCTCGACGGGGTTCCACATGCCGGTGGCGACCTCGGCCGCGAAGTTGCCACCGCGCCACATGTCGAGTTCGAGCAACGGGAAGCGGCCCTGGCTGATCGCCTCGCCGACCCGTTGCCAAACCGGGACCGCGGCGGCCGCGGTGTCGTCCCAGTAGTAGAAGATGTGATTGCGGTACAGGGGCAACACGGCGCCGAGGAGCACCAGGCCCACCATCACCAGCGGCGGGGTCAGACGCGTTCGCAAAGAGGGTTTCACCTCTTCCACCGCGTTTGTTTCTTCGCTGTCCACCGCGGGACTCACAGTCGCTGCACTCATCTCAGGCAATCGTCGAGGGGTCTGTGGATTCGTGCGCATCGAAGGGCGCTGTCGATGCCGTGACGAGTTCATCGCCGGCTGTTCCACGGTCCGTCACGATCTGCGCAGGACCGAATACCGCTACGGCCCGCAATGGCCGTGAGCGGTGGGTAGTCGACCCACGATCGATCATTCGGAGCGCCTGTCCAGGAAACGCCGCAGCAACCAGGCTGAAACAACTTTGCCGGGTACTCTAGCCGGTCGGATCCGACGTGCTCGACCGCACCCGGCCCCGGTCGACCCGGGGCCGGCGCACCGGTGGTTACTTGCGGAAGAACCGTTCCCGCTGCCCCAACCGCACGAGCTTCAACCACTCCACGAAGGCCTTCGGGTCCTTCCGGACCGCGATGAAGTACAGCCCGAACCGGAACACCTCGAGCGCCCCGAGCTTCCGCATCCCGGGCTGCGACAGCAGGTACCCGCGATTCCGGTAGGTGTAGTACCTCTTGATCGGGTTCTCCGGGTCCTGGGCGTGGAACCGCCCACCCAGCATCGGCTTGAACTCGTCCGACCCGTCCGGGTGCAGGTAGGCCACCTTCAGGGACGTCCCGAACCGGAGCCCCGTCCGCACCAGCCGCCGGTGGATCTCCACCTCGTCGCCGCGGAAGAACAACCGGTAGTCCGGCACCCCGATCACGTCGACCGTGGAAGCCCGGAACAGCGCCCCGTTGAACAGCGACGCGATCCCCGGCAGGAAGTCGGTCCCCAGGTCGCCGGTGTTCCGCTTCCAGGTCAACCCCCGCCGCAGCGGGAACGCCAGCTTGTCCGGCGCGTCGATGTTCGACACCACGGGTGAGACGGCGGCGAGCCTCCGCTTCTCCGCCTCCTCCAGCAACACCGCCAGGACGGTCTCGTCAGCGGGACGGCCGTCGTCGTCGGCCAGCCACAACCAGTCCGCGCCGAGCGACAGCGCGTGCAGCATCCCCAGGGCGAACCCGCCCGCGCCACCGAGGTTGCGGTGGGACGCCAGGTAGGTCGACGGGATGGGGCACTGGTCGACCAGGTCTTCGACGGGCTGGTCCGGGCCGTTGTCCACGACCACGATGTGGTCGGGCACCCTCGTCTGCGACGCCAGCACCTTCAGCGACTCCGAGAGGAGTTCGCGGCGGTGCCGGGTCACGACGACGGCGACGACGGAGCCCTTGGGCAGTGCCTCGATCACAGTCTACTCGCCACCATTCGTGCTGAGCACGGGATCGCCGCTGATGCGGGCCAGGGTTTCCGGGCTGAGGTACTCGAACGGGTCGTGGCCCTTGTACGCGGTCAGGACCTCGCGGAGCGAGCCCTGCTGCTTCACCTGGCCCTCGTCCATCCAGATCGCCGAGTCGCAGAACTCGATCAGCGTCTCGTCCGAGTGGTTCGCGAAGACCAGCAGGCCGGAGCGCCGCACGAGGTCCCTGAGGCGGTCCCGCGCCTTCGCCATGAACGCCGCGTCGACCGCGCCGATGCCCTCGTCCAGCAGCAGGATCTCGGGGTCGATCGACGTCACGACGCCCAGCGCCAGGCGGACGCGCATACCCGTGGAGTAGGTGCGCAGCGGCATCGACAGGTAGTCGCCGAGTTCGGTGAACTCCGCGATGTCGTCGACCCGCTTCTCCATCTGCTTGCGGGTCATGCCGAGGAACAGGCCCCGGATCATGATGTTCTCGTAGCCCGAGATCTCCGGGTCCATGCCGACGCCGAGGTCGAACACGGGCGCGACCTTGCCGGTGATGCGCGAGCTGCCCCTGGTGGGCTCGTAGATGCCCGCGAGCAGCCGCAGCAACGTCGACTTGCCCGCGCCGTTGTGGCCGACGAGGCCGACGCGGTCCCCCTCCTTGATGGAGAGGGTGATGTCGTGCAGCGCCTCGATTATCGGGACCCGGCCCTCGGAGCCGATCTTGCCGCCGACCTTGCCGAGGGCGAGCTTCTTCAGCGACCTCGACTTGGCGTCGAAGATCGGGAAGTCGACGGATGCGTTCCAGACTTCGATGCTGACCATGTTGTGCGGCCTCACTCAGACCCAGTAGGAGACGCGGGCACGGTAGTTGCGCAGCGCCACGAATGCCAATGCCCAGCCACCGATGGTGAACGCACCGACCACGACCCAATGGTGCCAGGACTGCGCGTGCCCGATCAGCGGGGCTCGGACCAGCTCCACGAAGTGGTAGAGCGGGTTGAGCTCGGCGATCAGGATCCGCCAGTTGCCCTCTCCGTTGGTGACCGTGTTGAGCACGCCGGTGTGCCACACGATCGGCGTCATGAAGAAGATCAGGTTGATGAAGCTGTTGATCACCGGCGGGATGTCCCGGAAGCGGGTGCTGATGATGCCGAACAGCAGCGCGACCCACACCGCGTTGACGACGAGGAGCGCCATCGCGGGGATCACCAGGAGGATGTTCCAGGTGATGCCGGGATGGATGAAGGTGTCGCCCTCCATGTGGTACGGCTTCGTCAACGACGGGAAGAAGACGATCAGCACCACCACGTAGACGGCCAGGTTGTGCGCGAAGAACAGCAGCTGGCGCCACACCATCCGCAGCACGTGCACGGTCATCGGCGCAGGTAGGTGCTTGATCAGCCCCTCGTTGGCGATGAACACGTCCGTGCCCTCGGTGATCACGCCGAGGATGAAGTTCCAGACGATGAACCCGACCGTGACGTACGGCAGGAACGTCGCGAGGTCCTGCTTGAACAGCGTCGAGTACAGCAGGCCGAGGGCCAGCGCGGTCGAGCCCATGGAGATGGTGATCCACAGTGGACCGATCACCGACCGCCGGTACCGCTGCTTGATGTCCTGCCAGCCGAGGTGCCCCCACAGCTCCCTGTGCTGCCACGCGTCTCGCACATCGGCGAACGCGCGCGCGAAGGTGCGCGAGTTGGACGCGGGGGGTGCTTCAGCTCGGTCGGCCGTACTGGTGGGCTGCACGAGAGCTGAGACTACCGGCGGCAGGTGGGGGCACTTGCCGCCGGTCGGTCACGGAGCGGTCACCCCGCCTCGGGGGCGGACAACACGCTGGTCACCTTGACGATCACCTGTTCGTGGTCGTAGGTGTACCCCTCGTAGCTGAATCGGATTCCGGACTTCTCCACGTACTCCATCCAGGCCTTGTGCTCGTGCTGCTCCCAGCCGGGGAAGTTGAAGTACTCGTCGAACGCCACGATGCTGCCGGGCACCAGCCGCGGGCCCACCAGGTCGAGCACGGTCTTCGTCGAGGAGTAGAGGTCGCAGTCGACGTGGAGGAACGTCACCGGCCCCTCGTGCTTCTCCAGGAAGCCCGGCAGCGTGTCGTCGAACCAGCCGACGACCAGCTCGGCGCCCGGCACGTCCGGCAGGCCCTCGACGTTGAACATCCCGGCGGGGAAGCCGTTGCGCCAGTCCTCGGGCAGGCCCTCGAACGAGTCGAAGCCGTACACGTCCTCCTCGCCGCGCGAAGCGGCGATGATCTTCAGGGTGCTGCCGGTGTAGACGCCGAACTCCAGGGCCAGCCCGTCCTGGGTGACCAGGCTGAGCGCGTGCTCCAGCGTCTGGTGCGGGTGGCCGAACTGCGGCACCGTCGGCATGTGGTCGCGCACGAACTGCGCGCTCTGCAGCGCCGCCTCCCGCTCACCGGCGAACACCAGGTCGCGGCGGGCGCGGATCTCGAACTGCCTGCTCGTCTCGACGATCCGGTCGGACTGGTGCCGCACGTCCTCCCGCAGACCGTCCAGTTCGCGCTGCAGGGCGTCGATCCGCTCGGTCTGCGCCCGGTGGTACGGGCCGACCACGTCGTCGATCGCTCGGGTCACCTTGTCCCTGAGGGAACGGCGGATCTGTTCGGCTCGCAGGCCGCGGCGGACTCGGTCGAGCACGTCGGGTTCTCCTCTCGGCGCACGGGGGTCGCCGCTTCGTGAAATCGGGGAGGGTGGTCCCCGTCACCGTCGTTGGTGAGAGGCGCAGTCTGCACCGAACTCAGAGGTACTGGCCAGACCCTGAGATGTGCGGGCCCTCGGGAGCTTCCAGACCGCCGGTCCCGGCGGGCAGGGCGCGCCCGCGCATCTGCTCCAGTTGCACGCGGGCCGCCATCTGCTGGGCGAACAGCGCCGTCTGAATGCCGTGGAACAGACCCTCCAGCCAGCCCACGAGCTGGGCCTGCGCGATCCGCAGTTCGGCGTCCGACGGGATGCCGTCCTCCGTGAACGGCAGCGACAGCCTCTCCAACTCGTCGCGCAGCTCCGGCGCGAGGCCGTCCTCCAACTCCTCGATGGAGCGCTTGTGGATCTCCTTCAGCCGGGCGCGGCTGGCCTCGTCGAGGGGAGCGGCCCGCACCTCCTCCAGGAGCTGCTTGATCATCGTGCCGATCCGCATGACCTTCGCCGGTTGCTCCACCAGTTCGGACACGTCCTGACCTCCGCCGTTGGTGTCCGCGTCGGCCGGGATCCGGGCGGTGCCCACGGGGGTTCCGTCCGGCCCGACCACCACGACGTGCCTCTCGTTCTCGCCTGCCTCGCTCATGCCTCCATCCTCGCCCGATCCGCCCGCCGGTGGTGCACCGGGTCCGTGCCCCTGCTGCGGGCTGACTCGTCCACCTCCGTACGGTGTGCGGCATGGCGTTCGACGTCGCTCGGGTCCGGGGTCTCTTCCCCGCTCTCGGCGACGGCTGGGTCCATCTGGACGCACCGGCGGGCATGCAGGTGCCGGAACAGGTGGCCACCGCCGTGTCCACCGCTCTCCGCGCCCCCGTTTCCGGTCCGGGTGGAATTTTCCCGGCGTCGCAACGGGCCGAGGCCATCGTCGACGCCGCCCGCCGGTCCATCGCGGACCTCGTCGGCGCCGACCCCGCCGGCGTCGTGCTGGGCCCGAACTCCGCCGTGCTCCTCCAGCGGCTCGCCGACGCCCTGTCCGACGGCTGGTTCCTCGGCGACGAGGTCGTGGTGTCGAGGCTCGACCACCCGTCGAACATCGCGCCGTGGCAGCGGGCCGCCCAGCGCACCGGCAGCGTCGTCCGCTGGGCCGAGGTCGACATCGAGACGTGCGAACTCCCCGGCTGGCAGTACGACGACCTCGTGACGGACCGCTGCAAGCTCGTCGCGGTGACCGCCGCGTCCGGCTCGGTCGGCACCCGCCCGGACCTCCGCAAGATCGCCGAGGCGGCTCGTGCGCGCGGCGCGCTGGTGGTCGTGGACGCCTCGTCCGCGGCGCCGTTCGTGCCGCTCGACATCACCTCGATGGACGCCGACGTGGTCGCCGTGTCCGCGAACACCTGGGGCGGCCCGCCGGTCGGCGCACTGGTCTTCCGCGACGCGTCGATGCTCGACCACCTGCCGTCGTGCTCCGTCGAACCGGGCGCGCGCGGCCCGGAGCGGCTGGAACTCGGCCCGCACGCCTACCCGCTGCTGGCCGGGCTGGTCGCGTCGGTCGACTACCTCGCGGGGCTCGACGACGCGGCGATCGGCCCGAGGCGCGAACGCGTGCTCACATCGTTGGGTTCGGTGAAGGCCTACCAGGCCGGTCTGCTGGCTAATCTCATCAACGAACTGCGCTCGCTCCGCCACGTCATGGTGATCGGCGACGCCATGCGGCGGGTCCCCGCCCTGGCGTTCACGATCGCCGGGGTCAAGGCGGAGGACGGCGTCGAACACCTCGCCTCGCGAGGCGTCTGCGCGTTCGCCGACCCCGGTCAGCACGGGGTGTTCTCGGTGCTGGGCGTCGGCGAGGTGGGTGGCGCGATCAGAGTGGGCCTCGCCCACTACACGAACGCGGTAGAGGTCGATCAACTCGTGCGGGCGGTCGCCGAGCTGGGGTGAAGAGGCGGGGAGGCCTGGGGTGGACGACTCGCTGGCACGGGAGCTCGCCGACCTGGCGGCGTTGCAGCGACTGGCGCCGATCATGTCCAACTACCTGCCGAACACCGCGCAGGAGTTGCGCCCCGCGGCGCTCGCCGCCGTGGTGGACGAGATCCTGCTCGGCTCCCGCACAGTCCTCGTCGAGTGCGGCTGCGGCTCGTCGTCGGTGATCCTCGCCCGCTTCCTGGCGAAGCGCGGGTTCGGCCACCTGCTGTCCATCGAGCACGACGAGCGGACCGCCGCGTTCGTCGCCAGCCAACTCCGCCGCGAGGGCCTCGGCCACGTCGCCAGGGTCGTGTACGCGCCCCTGGACGCCCACCCGGCCGCCCTCGGCACCTCCACCTGGTACGCGCCCCGGCTCGTGCACGACGAGGTGTCCGCGTTCGTGGACCGCTTCGGCCTGGTCGACCTGCTGCTCGTCGACGGCCCCTCGCTCGGCGATGCCCGGTACCCCGCCCTGCCCGTGCTGCGCGCGGTGCTCGCGCCGGGCGCGGCGGTGCTGGTGGACGACGCCGACCGACCCGGTGAACAGGCCGTCCTGGTGCGCTGGGCCGAGGAGTTCTCGCTGCGCTTCCGAACCACTCCACGCACCTCCCTGGCCACGGCTCTCGCACTCGACTGAGCACTACTCTGCGTTTCTGCGAACGGGCACTACTGACCCGTAGAGTAATTTCCGTTTTCGAGTTTGGAATTATTTAGTCGCACTGACCTGGGCTAACGTATTTCTCTCCACTTTCGGGTGAACCGGTACGGGCGAGGTGACGAACCTTCCGACGTACAGGTGCTGATTCGTGGATGGGAGGTGATTCCATGAAGAAAACCAGTTCCACAATTATTCGACGGATGCTCATTTCCGCCGGATTCGTGGTCGGGTTCGGAGTGCTCGCTGTGGGCACGGCGAACGCCGATGAAGATCATTCCTCCGGCCTGCTCGGCGGCCTCTCGCAGGTCGCCGCTCCGGTGGCGGACCAGCTCACGCCCGTGACGAGCGGGGTGAGCCGGATCGCGTCGCCGGTGACCGAGCGGCTCGCACCCGTGGTGAGCGGGGTGACCGCGGTGGCGGAGCCGGTGCTGGAGCCCGTGACGACAGCGGTTCGGCCTCTGACCGAGCCGCTGCGGCCCGTGGTGGACCAGCTCGCGCCGACCGTGAACGGCGTGGCCGGCGCGCTCGCGCCGGTGCTCGAACCGCTCGCCCCGGTGACGGAGCCCCTGCTGGCCCCGGTGGTCCGGCTGACCGACCAGGCGCTCCCGGTGGCGACACCGGTCCTCGCCCCGGTCACCGAACCCCTGGTGCACCGGGCGGACGCCCCAGAGGCGCCCGCGGCTCCGGTCGTGCCGTCGGCCTCGCTGACGGCTCCGGCGCAGGTGGCCGGCGCCGTGACCGCGAAGTGGGCGGTTCCCGCAGTGGGACTCCCAGCGGCGCGGTCGACACCGGCGGCGCGTTCGACAACAGTTCAGGCCGCACCTGCTTCACCGTGGTACCGGGGCGATGTGCCCGCGTTGCCGCGTGATGTGCCGTTCGTCGTGCAGGGCATGACGACGTCGGCGTCGGCCGGTGGCCTCAACGCCCCCGCGTCGGCCGATCTCCCCGGTTCGCCGAGGACGACGCCGTACACGGGGAACGTCGGTGCTCCCGCCGGTGGTCCGGCCCGCGGGTCGTGGTTCTACGACTACGGCCTCCACCACCCCAGTTGACCCGACCTGACGACCAAGCCGACAGATCACCAAGCTTGATTGCCAGGAAGGTTCGACATGCACAAGTACGTCCAACGCGGCTTGCTCGCCGCAGTCCTGTCCGGCGGGTTCGTCCTGCTCGGCCAGACGATGGCGAGTGCCGACACGGGTGGCAACGCGGGACCGCTCGGCCTCGGAGGCGTCGTCAACACCGTGACGTCCTCCCTCGGTGGGAACGGGGGTGACTCGGGCAGCGGTGGCACAGCCTCCAGCTCCAACACCGCGACCTCGGGCAACTCCGGGAACTCGGGGAACTCCGGCTCGACCGGTGGCAACTCGGCCTACGGGCTGTGCGTGCTGGCGGAGTGCACCACGAACGTGAGTTCGGGCGACTCCGGCAACACCGGTTCGACCGGCGACACGGGCAACGCCTCCAACCACAGCAGCACGGTCGGCGGCAACTCGGGTCCCGCGGGTGATGGTGGCGACGCGATGTCCGGCGGCGGTTCCTCCGCCGTGGCCGAGGGCGGCAACGGCGGTGACTCGGGTACCGGTGGCGACGCCACCAGCTCGAACAACGCCACGACCGGCGGCTCGGGCGACTCCGGTGACTCGGGTTCGACCGGTGGCAACTCGGCCCTCGGGCTGTGCGTGCTGGCGGAGTGCACGACGAACGTGAGTTCGGGCGACTCCGGCAACACCGGTTCGACCGGCGACACGGGC
>DATMCA010000777.1:0-4081 GCA_035559015.1 Umezawaea sp.
CTCAACACCGCGGTCATCGGCGGCGTCGACCTCGTGGTCACGGTGGGCGGCACCGGCGTCTCCCCGCGAGACGTCACCCCCGACGCCACGCAGGGCGTGCTCGACCGCCCGATCCCCGGCATCGCCGAAGCCCTCCGCGGCTCCGGCCTGGCAGCGGGCGCCGTGGACGCGGGGATCTCCCGCGGCCTCGTGGGCGTCTCCGGCAGCACCCTGGTCGTGAACCTCGCCGGTTCCCGAGCAGCGGTGCGCGACGGCATGGCCACCCTCTCGACCCTCGTGCCGTACGTCATCGAGCAGCTCTCGGGGCTCGACGAGGCATGACCGACCAACCAGAGGACGACGCCGTCGCCGCGGAAGCGGCGCGGCGGCGTCGACTGGCCGAGATCTTCGGCGACGTCCTGCCGGACACGACGTCGGACGAACGAGCACCGGACCAGGGCGAAGCCGACCGCGAGTCCTGGTACCGGGAGAACCGACCACCCCACCACGGCGGCTGACCGCGTCGAGGGCGCCGCTGTCCCGCGCAGGCGTTGGGACAGCGGATCAGGAATCGTTCGGCAGCAGGTCTGAGCGTGTGAGCGGCTGCGCGGGCTCCTTCCACGTGAGGTGAGGACATCCCGGTCGTGCGGAGCCCTGCGGGGAGCAGTCCGCACGCGTGGAGAACGGCCTGCTGTTCAGCGTGACGACATGCCCGAGAGCTGGTTGAACCGGACCACGGGTCCGCCTCGGCACCGCCCGGACCTCGGAGCGGTTCCGGCTCGTCAGAGCTGCGAGCGCCGTGACGAGCCGGAACCGCCGTCGAGAACGGGCGTCAGGCTGGAAGGCCGAGTGCCCGAGGGCGGCTCAGCCGCGGCGCTGCTGAGCGGCCAGCAGGTCGCGGATCTCCTTCAGCAGCTCGGTGTCGGTGGGCTCGGACGGGCCGGCCTCCTTGCCGCGCTCGCGACGCTCCTTGATCTTGTTCATCGGCAGCACGAGGATGAAGTAGACGACCGCCGCGACGATCGCGAAGTTGATGATCGCGGTGATGATCGCGCCGAAGTCGATCAGGGTCTTCTCGTTCGACTCGATCAACCGGTACGCGAAGCCGTCGACGTTGCCGCCGCCGATCGCCGCGATGATCGGGTTGATGAAGTTCGACGTGAACGCCGTGACGATGGCGGTGAAGGCAGCGCCGATGACCACGGCCACGGCCAGGTCGATGACGTTGCCGCGCATCAGGAAGTCCTTGAAGCCCTTGAGCACAGCCAACTCCTTGGAGATGTGGGGACGAGCAGGGGTTAGCGGAGCGTAACCGCGAGTGATCGATCCAGTGACGCCGCCGCTATGCGTGTCGCATTCTTCCTGCTCAAGCCCAGCACCACGAGTCGGCCGGGTTTCGCCTCTCTCACGGACAGCACCGTCGCGCCGTCTGCCAGCACTTCCGCGCCCTCGCCGATCACGTCGACGCGGCTGCCCGGTCTCAGCAGCTCGGCCACGCCGGGGTCGGCCAGCCGCACCGCCACCGAGGTCGTGTCCGGATCGGCGGCTGTCAGCCTGACGTCGGTGATCGGTTCGCCGGACCTGGCCGCGCCCGTCAACGCCTGCCCCACCACGGCCTCGACCGCCTCCACGACCCCGGCCGGTCTCTCCGTCAGCGGGACGAGCCGCAGGTCGGCCGACGTGAGTGCGACACCGGGCGCGAGGTCGTGCGCGGCGACGACCGCGACGGCGGGCGCCGGCGAAGGCCAGAGGAGGACGCCGACGGCGAGCAGCGCGAGCACGAGGGCCGCGATCTTGCGCAGTCGGGGCACGAGGTGGAGGGGCACACTTCGACGTTAGGGCTGATCTCGGGGGGTGGAAAGCGAAAACCCCCGAGCTGTGGACAACTCGGGGGCCTGTGGACAACTCGACTCAGGAAGCGGCCTTCGCGGGCGTGCTCGCCGGGGTCGTGGTGGTGCTGGGGGTGGTCGACTTCGTCTCGGTGGCGGCGGGCGTGCCGGCCGCCGCGGGCGCTGCGGCGCTCTTGCCGGAGCGGCTGTCGGTGCGGTAGAAGCCGCTGCCCTTGAACACGACGCCCACGTTGCCGTAGAGCTTGCGCAGCCTGCCGTGGCACTCCGGGCACTCGGACAGCGCCGAGTCGGTGAACGACTGGACCGCGTCGAAGCGGTGGTCGCACTCGGTGCAGGCGTACTGGTAGGTCGGCACTTGCCCTCCACGAGCTTCATCCGGAGTTGGCACTCGGACACAACGAGTGCCAATACTGCATCATGCGCCTGCGGACGCGCGCCGCGCAAACAACTTGGTTGAACGTCACACCACGCGCAGCCCCGAGGGCGTGAGCACGGCCGTCATCCGCACGTCGTGCGGCTCGACCGGCAGGTCGTCGACGACCTCGGCGTCCCGGACCACGGCGACCAGCGGCGCGTCCACCACCGGCAGCGACCGGTCGTAGTGCCCGCCGCCCTTGCCGATCCGCGTCCCGCGGCGGTCCACGGCCAACGCCGGGACCAGCACCAACGCCGCCGAAGCGAGGGCCGGAGCCCCCAGCGGCTCACCGGTGGGCTCGCGCAGGCCGTGCGGGCCCGGTCGCAGAGCGTGTTCACCCGTGTACTCAGCCCAATCGAGTGGCGCCGCGCCGACCACGATCGGCAGCAGCACCCGGTACCCCGCCGACCGCAGCACGTCGAGCAGCGCGATCGACCCCGGCTCCGACCCGACCGCGAGGTAGGCGCACACCGTCCCACCAGGGGCGACGTCGAACGCCGCGACGGCGTCGAGCACCCCGGCCGCCAGCGCCGCCGCGTCCGCCGCCCGTTCGGCCGCGGGCACGGCCCGGCGAGCCGCCAGCAGGCGCCCGCGTTCGGCGGTCTTCCGTTCGAGTTGATCGGACGTCATGGGAGGTAACCCTAGGTACGGCACTACGCTCGTCCCCCATGAGCTCGTCTCGCGCCTTCCGCACCGCAATCGTGCCCGCAGCCGGTCTCGGGACCCGCTTCCTGCCGACGACGAAGGCGGTGCCCAAGGAGCTGCTGCCCGTCGTGGACACGCCCGGCATCGAGTACGTCGCCAGCGAGGCGGCCGAGGCGGGCGCCACCAAGCTGATCATCGTGACGTCGCCCGGCAAGGACGCCGTCGCCGAGTACTTCCGCCCGCAGCCCGAGCTGGAGGCCACCCTCGAAGGCCGCGGCAAGCACGAGCTGGCCGCGAAGGTCCGCCGCGCCGAGCAGCTGTTCGAGACCGTCGAGACGGCGATCCAGGAGCAGGCGCTCGGCCTCGGCCACGCCGTCGGTTGCGCCGAGGGCAACCTGACCGGCGAGGACGAGGCCGTCGCGGTGCTGCTGCCGGACGACCTCGTGCTGCCGACCGGCGTGCTGGCCCGCATGGCCGCCGTCCGCCAGGAGCACGGCGGCACGGTGCTGTGCGCGTTCGACATCCCGCGCGAGCAGATCTCCGCGTACGGCGTGTTCGACGTCCGCGACACCGGCGACGACGACGTGAAGAAGGTCGTCGGCATGGTCGAGAAGCCGAAGGCCGAGGACGCGCCCTCGACGTTCGCCGCGGCCGGTCGCTACTTGCTCGATCGGGCGATCTTCGACGCGTTGAAGCGCATCGAACCGGGCGCCGGCGGGGAGCTCCAGCTCACGGATGCCATTGCCCTGCTCATCTCCGAAGGTCATCCGGTCCACGTGGTGGTCCACCGCGGTGGACGACACGACCTGGGCAATCCGGGGGGATTCCTCCGAGCTGCGGTTGACTTCGCACTTGAGCACCCCGACTACGGGCCCGAGCTTGGGGAGTGGTTGCGGGAACGCCTCGACAACTCTTGAGCGGGGTTCAACGATGAGGTCAGTGGATGAGCAGCTCGCCAGGGTGATCGCGGCAGCCGTGCGGCCCGCCCCGGTGCGGGTCGCGATCTCCGAGTCGCAGGGTCTGCTCTGCGCGGAGGAAGTCGTCGCGGAACGAGCGTTGCCCGGTTTCGACCAGGCCGCCGTCGACGGCTACGCGGTGCGCAGCGTGGACGTGCAGGGCGCGGGGGAGCAGTCGGTGCAGCTCCCCGTGGTCGGCGAGATCCCCGCCGGGTCGCGGCAGCCGCGCAGGCTCC
>DATMCA010000778.1:0-4998 GCA_035559015.1 Umezawaea sp.
GAGGACATCACGGTTCGCAAGCTCGTGGGGATGAAGAAGTTCCCGAGCGCGCTCACCTTCAAGCGCGGCGTCACCGGCCACGTCGGTTTCTGGAATTGGGTGAAGGAGGCGCTCGACGGTCGGGTGCGCCGCACGTCCGGCTCCATCGTGATGCTCGACGAGAACCGGCAGGAGGCGATGCGCTGGAACTTCGACCGGGCGTGGCCCACGAAGTACACCGGCCCGTCGTTCAACGCCACCAAGAACGAGATCGCGATGGAGACGCTCGTGCTGGCGGTCGAGAGCCTGCTGGTCGACGCGTGAGACGACGGGGACCAGGGAAATGACCAGTGCGGCGCTGCCGGGCGTGAGCCTCACGTTCGTGCCGCGCGGTTCGGACACCGAACCGCTGCGGACGGACGTGGCGGCGTTCCTCGGCCGGACTCGGCGCGGACCGGTGGGCACCCCGGTCCGGGTCGAGAGCTGGAACGACGTGGTCGGCGCGTTCGGCCCGCCGGACGGCTCGGCGGCCACGCCGTACGCGCTGCGCGGGTTCTTCGAGAACGGGGGCCGCACGGCGTGGGTGCTGCGGGTGTCCGGGCCCGCCGGGACCGCGGGCGCGGAGTGGGCGGACGGGTGGCGGGTCGTTGCCACGAGTCCCGGCACCTGGGCCAACGGCGGTCGCATCACCATCCGGTACCAGGCCAGTTCGGTGGCCGGACCGCCGACGCTCACCGTGCGGGTGCTGGTGCCCGGTGAGCGGACGGAGATCTTCGCGGGCTTCCCGCCCGCCGAGGTGGCGGACCGGCTCACCGCGTCCCGCCTGGTCCGGTTCGTGCCGGACGGACCGCCGCCGGTCCCCGGCGGCGCCATCTCGGCCACCTGGGACCTCACGCTCACCGGTGGCGTGGACGCCGAACCGGGGCGCGACGAGTACGGGACGGCCGTGCGGGACCAGGCGGACCTTCCCGAGCCGGCGCTGGTGGCGTTGCCGGACCTCGGCACGGACCTGTCCGGCGCGGACCACGCCGACCTGGTGCTGGAGCTGCTGCGGACGGCCCAGCCGCTGCTGGACCGGCTCGTCGTGCTCGACGTGCCGCCAGGCTTGTCCACCGCGGACGAGGTGCTGGCGTGGGCGGGGGAGTTGACGGGGATCGGTGACGACGCGCTGCTCGCCACCGCGGCCGTCTACCACCCGCCGCTGCGCGCCCCGGAGCTCACGGGCACCGGGCTGCGGGACGTCCCGGCCTCCGGGCACGTCCTCGGTCTCGTGGCCAGGCTCGACGCCGAACGGGGCCCGCACCACACCCCGGCCAACGCCGTCGTGCTGGACGCCGTCGACCTCGCCGTCGACTACCCGGAACCGCAACTGGTCCGGCTGTTCGAGGCGAACGTCGACCTCGTGCGGTGCGTGCGCGGCCGCGGTCTCGTGGTGTGGGGCGGGCGAACCCTGTCCGCCGACCCGCGCCGCCGGTACGTCGCGCACCGCCGCCTCCTGCACCTGCTGGTGCGGGCGATCCGGCGGGTCGCGAGCCCGCTGGTGTTCGACGTGAACTCGCCGGAGCTGCGCCTGGCCCTGGTCCGCTCGATCACCTCGGTGCTGCTGGAGACCTTCCGTTCCGGCGCGCTCGCGGGGACACGGCCGGAGCAGGCGTTCCGCGTGGTGTGCGAGGTCGACGTCGCACCCGCCGTGCCGATGGAGTTCATCCGGCTGCGCCTCGTGCTCGGCCAGGACCGCGGCCTGGAGGTGATCGAGGCGTGACCACTCCCGGCGACAACCTCAGCCGTCGTGTCCTTGAGCCGCTGCTGAAGTACCGCTTCGTCGTGACCCTCGACCCCGGCGACGCGTACCTGCCGCCCGCGCAGGCGTTGCTGCTGCCGCTCGTCGCGGCGGGCGGGTTCCAGGAGGTCACCGGACTCGGCGGGTCGCTCGAAGTGGTCAACTACGCCGAGGGCGGCCGCAACGACTCGGTCCACCAGCTGCCGCTGCGCAACACCTGGAACCGGATCACGTTGAAGCGCGGTGTGGTCCGCGACCGCGTGCTGTGGAGCTGGTACCTGACGGGGCTCGCCGACTCGCTCGGCGCCCGCCGCGACGGTGCGGTGATCCTGCTCGGCAACGAGGGCCTGCCCGCGATGGCGTGGGCGTTCCACGGCGGGCTCGCCGCCAAGTGGAGCGGCCCCGACCTGCACGGCGAGCAGAACGCGGTCGCCATCGAGTCCCTGGAGATCGCCCACGAGGGCCTGACGAACGTCCTGTAGGAGTGAGCGTGCCGAAGAACCTGGTCATCCACAACCTCGAAGTCCGGTTCCAAGTGGACGGTGACGACGGAGCGGTCTTCACCCGCCTGTTCAACAAGCACATCCAGGCGTGGGCCCGGTTGTACGAGCAGGAGTGCGCGCGCGCCAAACACGCCGAGAGCGACCGCAGGCTCGGCGACCACGGGGAGGGCTGGTGAGCACCACTCCGGTCTCGTTCGCCGGGCTGGGGGCGCGGGCCCGGCTGCACATCATCCGCCCGGTGATCGCCGACGAGCGGCAGCGCCGCATCCCGCTCCGGTTCAACCCCACCGACTACAAGCTGAGCAAGAGCAACACCTTCGCCGAGATCACCATCCCCGGCCTGGAGACCCCGCCGCTCCAGTACGTCCGCGGCGGCAGCGAGACCCTCACCGTGCAGGCGCTGGTCGACACGTCCGACACGCTGGACAACGTCAGGTCGTCCTACGTGGACGCGATCCGCAACCTGATGCGGCCCGACAGCAGGGAGCACGCCCCGCCGATCGTCCAGTTCGTGTGGGACGAGGCCGTGTTCACCGGCGTGGTGGAGAAGCTCGACGTGAACTACGTGCTCTTCCACTCCGACGGCGTGCCGCTGCGCGCGCAGCTCGACCTCACCCTCAAGGAGTTCCGGACCGCCGCGCAGCAGGTCGCGGACAACCCGCGCTCCTCGCCGACCGTGGAGAAGAGCTACGTCGTGCGCGTCGGCGACACGCTGTCGAGCATCGCCGCGGCCGTCTACCGGCGGCCGGAGGAGTGGCGTTCCCTCGCCCGCGCCAACGGGATCACCGATCCCCGCGACCTGAGGCCGGGGCAGGTGCTCACCGTGCCCCGGCTGATGTGAGGGGCGGGCCATGGCCGTGCCGACGACCACCGAGCCGGAGATCGCCGACCCCGACCGGTACGCACCCGACTTCGAGGTGGTCATCGAGGGCGTCGAGGCGGACCCGTCCACCAAGAACGACATCCTGGACATCAAGGTGCACCGCGACATCGACGAGATGTCCGGCTTCGACCTGGAGCTGAACAACTGGGACGACGTCAACCTGCGGTTCAAGCACAGCGACTCGCGCGAGTTCAAGCTCGGCTCCAGGGTCGCCGTGCGGCTCGGCTACGCGGACCGGCTGATGACCGTCGCGACGGGCACCGTCAGCACCCTGGCGCCGAAGTTCCCGGACGGCGCCTCGCCGACCGTGTCGGTCAGCGGCGTGGACGGGATGCTGCGGCTCAAGGAGAACAAGCCCGACCCGACGGTCGACAAGATCTACCGCAACCAGGCCGACTGGCAGATCGCCACGGCCGTCGCCCAGCGCAACAAGCTGCGGATCGTGACCACGCAGGAGGGTCCGGTCCACGACCGCGTGGTGCAGAAGAACCAGTCCGACGCGGAGTTCCTGATGGAGCGGGCGAAGCGGGTCGACTTCGACTGCTACATCCTGCCCGATCCCACCACCGGCGAGGAGACGCTCTACTTCATCCGGCCCACCGACGGCCGCGACGGCCGCCCGATCCGGCTGTTCCGCCTGGCCTACCAGCCCGGCCTCACGACCGGCCCGACCGCGCTGCCCGAGGGGCTCGTGCCCAACCTGCTCGACTTCACCCCGACCCTCACGATCTCCAAGCAGGTCAGCAAGCTCACCGTCCGCGGCTGGGACCCGCGCACCAAGCAGCAGATCGCGTTCACCGCGACCGTCGAGAACCTGCCCGCCGGCCAGGCCTCGGCCGACGGCGAGAGCGGGCCGCAGGCCGCCGACAGCGCGGCGGGCGGCAGACAGGAGGTGGTGGTCGACGCCCCGATCACCAGCGAGGACGAGGCCCGCGAACTCGCGATCAGCCTGCTGCGCGAACGGTCCTACGAGTTCATCACCGCCACCGGGCGGGTGGCGGGCCTGCCGGAGCTGCGACCCGGCGACAACCTGGAGATCTTCGGCCTCGGACGGCGGTTCTCCGGCACGTACTTCGTCAAGCGGGTCGAGCACACGCTGGGCACGAGCGGGTTCTTCACCACCTTCACCGGCCGCCGGATCTTCCAGGGAGACGCCCCATGACGAGGACCGCGCCCCGCGCGCGCAGCACCGACCGCCGCTACTACGGCGTCGTCGAGGCGATCGTCGCGGAGAACGACGGCGACGACGAGGGCCGGGTGAAGCTGAAGTTCCCGTGGTTCGACGGCGGCGCCACCATCACCGAGTGGTGCCGGGTCAGCCAGCTCCACGCGGGCAACGGGTACGGATCGGTGTTCGTGCCCGAGAAGGACGACGAGGTGCTGGTCGCGTTCGTGCACGGCGACATGCGGTTCCCGGTCGTCCTCGGCGGCCTCTACAACGGCGTCGACAAGCCGCCGACGGCCCGCACCGACGGGCGCGACCAGAAGGTGATCCGCACGAAGGCGGGCCACGAGGTCCTGCTCGACGACGGCGCCAAGGAGATCCGGATCACCACCGCGCAGGGCGGCACCATGACCGTCACCGCCACCGGCGAGATCACCCTCGACGCCGCCAAGGTCACCGTCAAGGCCGACAAGATCGACCTCGGCGAGGGCGCGTCCCACCAGCTCGCGTTCGGCGACGTGCTGCTCAACGCCTACAACACCCACACCCACCCGGCGCCGGGTGGCACGACCAGCCCGCCGTTGCAGCAGCTGCCCGCGGCGACGGCGCTCTCCACCACGTCGAGGACGACATGAGCGAACCGTTCCTCGGCGCCGGTTGGCGGTTCCCGATCCTGCCCGACGAGGCG
>DATMCA010000779.1:0-2616 GCA_035559015.1 Umezawaea sp.
CCTGCCCGTTCTATGGCGGCACCCCGATACGGGCCAGAATTCGGCGCAAGCCGACATCTGCCTTGGTGCAGCAGACAGCGGGCGAGGGCGAGCCAGTCTGACGACGAGGCTCTTATCAGCTAAGCAGCCCTGCTGAAACAGGCCGATGCATCGGGCGTTCTGCTGTCTTTGGGGCAGCGAGGACGGGCGATGGTCGGACGATCGAAGATCAGGGCTGATGGTGACGAGCGTGCGGCATTGCGTCTGCTCGCGCGCTCGGGCCACCGCGCCGAGGCAGATCGCGCACGGGCGATCCTGCTGACGTTGGAGGGCCGGGAGGCGGCAGGGATCGCCGCCGCCTTGGGCGTGCATGTCAGCACCGTGCGGGAATGGCGCGGCCTGTTCGCCGAGGGCGGCACCGCCTCCCTCCAGCGCCGCAAGCCACCGGGCCGGCCGAGCCGGATCGGGATCGCAGCGACAGCGCTGGCCGAGGCCATTCTCGACGAGGACGATTGCCACGATGGCGGCTGGACCCTGCCCCGCCTGCGGGCGGAGATCGAGCGTCGTGGGGGACCGGCGATCTCGGACGGCTGGCTCTCGATCCAGCTGCGCCGAAAGGGTTCACATGGCGCCGGCCGCGGCACACGCTGAAAGGCCGTCAGGATACCGAGGCCGTCGCCGCCAGTCACAGCCGGCTCATGGAGCTGCGGCGGCAAGCCGCCGCGGCGATGATCGACCTTCTCTTCCTCGATGAATCGGAGGCGCGCACCCATCCTTACCTGGCGCATTGCTGGGCCAGGCGCGGCTTGGACCTGCGCATCGAGGCACCGGGTCAGGCAAAACGGCGCGCCATGCTGGGCGCCTTCGATCCGATCCGCGTCGAGCTTCTTGTGCATACCAGCGCCAGCAAATGCTCGACCGATTTCATCGACCTGCTCAACGCGCTCGAAGCCAGCTACGGCGGCGCCACGCGAACCCGGCCGCTGGTCGCGGTGATGGACAATGGCCCGATCCACACCAGCAAGCTCACAACCAAGGCGCTTGCCGAGCGGCCGTGGCTCACCGTCGAATGGCTGCCCAAATATGCGCCGGAGCTGAACGAGATCGAACATTCCTGGCGCGACCTCAAACGCCATCACCTCGCCAATCGCACCTTCGTCGACGCCGACGATCTCGACCGCACCATCCACCGTGCGGTCGACCGCCTCAATCGGGAGCGCCAACCTCATCCGTCGGCTTCCTTGCTCAAGGCTGCTTTCCCCCGGCCTACAGTTCGCTGAGACACCGCTTC
Source organism: Umezawaea sp. (assembly GCA_035559015.1). Classification (GTDB taxonomy): domain Bacteria; phylum Actinomycetota; class Actinomycetes; order Mycobacteriales; family Pseudonocardiaceae; genus Umezawaea. The sequence goes on from DATMCA010000779.1 coordinate 1,271, forward strand.
CGTAACGGGCCGTTGGGCGTCAAGCCCCTCGAGCAAGTATCACGCCGCCGGGTTCATGCTTCCGTCCGTGGTCGGCACGACGGCCGCCACACCATGCCATCAGGTGAGGAGCCGACGAGCCAATCTTTGGCCGCGTGGTTCCGGCCCGAGGGGTCGGACCACCTGCGGTGTCCCGGCTTCGTCGGTTCCCGCGTCCCGGCGACGGGACCTCGCGGGAGCAGGACGGTTCGGTCCCGCTCCGAAGCTGCCCGCTTCGCTCCCGACGACTACGCCTCGGCGGCCTCCCTCCCGAAGCGGAACTCGCTGCCGTCCACCCACAGGCGGTGTAGGAGGGCCGAAAGCTTACGGGCCAGGGCGACCTTGGCTCGCTTCATGCCCCGGCGCTTGGCCACCTCCAGCGCCCAGCGCTTCAGGGTCGAGAACCGGCCCGTCCTGGTGAGCATCGCGTGTGCCGCCTCGTAGAGCGCGGCACGCACCATGCCGTCGCCGGCCTTGCTGATCCCGCCGGTCACGTCGGTCTCCCCGGACTGGTACCTTTTCGGTGTCAGCCCGAAGTGAGCTCCCACGGCGCGCGAGCGGCGGAACCGGGCCGGGTCGTCGACCGCCGAGGCGAAGGTGACCGCGACCAGGGCGCCGACGCCTGGCACCGTCATCAGCCGCCGGCAGACCGCGTCCTCGCGCACGATCGCCAGCACCGCCCGGTGCAGGACCTGGTACTCGGCCCGCAGCGCCTCGCGGGCACGTAGCATCGGCTCGACCACCCGCTCCAGCATCGGCTGGCCCGCGACCAGCTCGCGCACACGAGCCGCAAATCGGCCCTTGCTCACCTCGCCCAGCTTCAGCCCGAACCCGCGCAGGATGCCGCGGATGCTCAACTCGAGATCCACGAGCTTGCCCTGCAGGAGCTTGCGCCCGACCAGCAAGGCCCGGATCTCCTGCGCCGGAGGGGACTTGCAGTGCACCGGCCGGTACCAGCCCATCCGCAGCAGCTGGGCGATGCCGCGGGCGTCCTTGCGATCGGTCTTGACCACCATCGCCGACAGCACGGCCTTCACGTGTCGCGTCTCCAGCAACACCGCCTCGAACCCGGCCCCGGTCAGGCCGGCGTGCAGCCACTGCGAGAGCGGCCCTGCTTCCAGCCCGATGCGCGTCACCGTCACGCCGAGCCCCGCGAAGAAGCCGACCAGCGTCTCCGGTTCGCTGGCCACCTTGGCCTCTCGGACGATCCGGCCCGTCCCGTCGACCACGCACACGCTGCTCCGTTCCAGCGATACATCGATCCCGGCATAATGCTCCATGGCTGTCCCTCGATGATGCCTGGGGCCGACCCGTTCGGACCCCGCACA
>DATMCA010000780.1:0-5160 GCA_035559015.1 Umezawaea sp.
GCGAGCCCATGCCGACCCGCTGCGCGCCCTGGCCGGGGAACAGCAGCCCGACGTGGGTCGTCCCGGTGATCCGGGTGGTGATCTGCCTGCTGCTGCCGGAGGTGCCGATGACGAAGCCCGCGTCCTCCAGGTCGGTGGCCACGCCCGCGCGCCGGTGCTCGAACCGGCGCCTGCCGGTGGCCAGCGTGTACGCCACGTCCGCCAGGTCGCGGTGCGCGTTCTCCCGCGTCCACTGCCCGAACGCGGTGCCGAGCTGGTCGAGCACTTGCGGGTCCCGGGCCGACAGCAGCACCGGGTGCCTGCGCCGGGACGGTCCGCTCGCCCGCGTCCGCGGTGCCTCCTCCAGCACGGCGAAAGCGTTGCTGCCGCCCATTCCCAGCGAGTTCACCGCCGCGCGCAGCGGCACGTCCGAGTCGAGCGGGGTCAGTTCCAGCGGCACCACGAACGGCGACCGGTCCAGGTCCAGCTTCGGGTTGGGCCGGACGCAGTTGACCACTGGCGGCACCTTGCGGTTCTTGAGCACCAGCACGGCCTTGATCACGCCCGCGATGCCCGCCGCCGCGTCGAGGTGGCCGATGTTGGGCTTCACCGACCCGAGGTGGCAGTAGCCGACCTCGTCGGTGGTGGCGCGGAACGCCTTGGTCAGCGCGGCCACCTCGATCGGGTCGCCCAGCGGCGTGCCGGTGCCGTGCGCCTCGACGTAGTCGATGTCCCGCGCCTCCAGGCCGGCGCGCTGGATCGCCCGGACCATCGTGCGGGCCTGGCCCTCGATGCTCGGGGCCGTGAAGCTCGCCTTCGTGCCGCCGTCGTTGCCCACGGCCGTGCCCCGGATGACCGCGTGGATCGTGTCCCCGTCCCGCAGTGCCGCGTCGAGCTTCTTGAGCACCACGACACCCGTGCCGCTGCCGGTGACGCTGCCCGCCGCGGCCTCGTCGAACGCGCGGCAGTGCCCGTCGCGGGCGGACGTGCCGCCGGGGTTGGCCAGGTACCCGGCGCCGTGCGGCATCCGCAGCGACGTGCCGCCCGCCAACGCCATGTCGCACTCGTCGTCGAGCAGCGCGCGGCACGCCATGTGCACCGCCACCAGCGACGACGAGCACGCCGTCTGCACCGCCATGCTGGGCCCGCGCAGGTCGAGCTTGTAGGACACCCGCGTGCTCAGGTAGTCCTTGTCGTTGCCGATCATCGTCTGGAGGTCCCCGATGACCGACACGACGTCGGCGTTGGCCATCAGGTTGTAGTGCACGTAGGTGTTCATCGTGGCGCCCGCGTACACCCCGATCAGGCCGGGGTAGCGGGTCGGGTCGTACCCGGAGTCCTCCAGGCCGTGGTGGGCGCACTCCAGGAAGATCCGGTGCTGCGGGTCCATCACGGCGGCCTCGCGCGCCGAGTAGCCGAAGAAGGACGCGTCGAACGACTCGGCGTCCCGCAACGGCGCGGACGCGTTGACCCAGTACTCGTCGTCGACCTGCTCCTCGGAGGCGCCGCGCGCCAGCATCTCCTCCCGGCTGTGCTTCACGACCCGCTCCACGCCCTCGCGCAGGTCGTGCCAGAACTTGGCGACGTCGTCGGAACCGGGTAGCCGGGCGGCCATCCCGATGATCGCGACGGAACCAGGGTGCTCTTCGGCGGGAGTGGTCATGTGTCGGCCTCCAAGTCCATCGCGGCGGTCATCAGGTACTCGGCCAAGGACCTCGGCCGGGGGTGGTCGAACAGGCTGTGCGCCGGGAAGGTGAGGCCCAGCACCGCTTCCAGCCGTTGGTGCACGCGGGTCACGACGAGCGAGTGCGCGCCGAGGTCGAACACGTTGGCGTCCGCGGCCACCGGCACGCCGCCGAGCGCCTGCTCCCACACCTGGCACACGGCGCGTTCCACCGAGCCGGGCGAGCGGGCCTCGCCGGGTGGCAGCACCCCGGCCGTCTCGGCGAGGTCGCGCAGCGCCGGCTCGTCGACCTTCCCGTTGGGGGTCAACGGGATCCGGTCGAGCGCGAACACCTGCTCGGGCACCAGGTTGCGGGGGAAGCGCCGGGCGAGCCACGCGGTCAGCTCCTCGGGCCGGGTGGCGCCGACGACGAACGCGGCCAGCCGCACCGGTCTGCCGACGGCCAGCACCACCGCGGCGGTCACGTCCGCGCGGCCGCGCAGCACGTGCTCCACCTCGGCCGGTTCGACCCGGAACCCGCGCACCTTGACCTGCCGGTCGGCGCGGCCGTGCACGACGAACCCGCCGCCGGGGCGGACGTGGCCGAGGTCGCCGCTGCGGTAGGCGAGACCGTCCGGTCCGCCGAACGAGGGGTCGGGCACGAACCCGCCCGCCGGTCCGGCGAGGTAGCCGCCGGTGACGCCGTTGCCGCCGATCAGGAGTTCGCCCGTGGCGCCGACCGGTGCCGGCCGCTGTTCGCCGTCGACGACGAGGACGCTGCTGCCCGAGGTCGCGCGCCCCACCGGCAGCACGGCGGGCGGCTCCTCCTCCACGACCTCGTGGACCAGGCAGTTCACCGTGGCCTCGGTGGGCCCGTAGCCGTTGAAGACCCGGCACTCCGCGGCCAGCAGGCGGCGCAGCGCCACCACGGTCGCGCCCGTCAGCACCTCACCGCCGAGCAGCACCACCCGCAGGTCCGGCAGCGGTTCGCCGGTGGCGGCCAGCTCGTCGGCGAACGACGGCGTGGTGAACAGGACGGTGACCTCCGCGCGGCGCAGGAACCTCGCGTAGCGGCGGCCGTCGCGCCGGTCGGCCGGGTCGGGCACGACCAGGCAGCCGCCGAACGGGATGGTGGTGAACAGCTCCTGCAACCCGAAGTCGAAACCCAGGGAGAGGGTCTGGGCGATCCGCGTGCCGGGCCCGGAGCCGAAGCGGTCGCCGAACCACGCCATGTGCGGTGACAGGTGGTCGTGGCGGACCAGCACGCCCTTCGGGGTGCCGGTCGAGCCGCTGGTGAAGACGGTGAACGCCGGCGCGGCGCGGTCGGGCGGGGGCAGCTCGGCGACGGCCTCGGCACCGGGTTCGGCTCGCTGGTCGCTGTCAGACGGCAGCAGGTCTGCGACGACTGGGGCACCGGGTTCGGCGAGTGCTCGCCGGTCGCGGTCGGGCGGCGTCGGGTCTGCGGCGCTGGGGTCGAGGCTCGTGTCCGGCCCGGCCGGTGGCCGGGCTATGACCTGCTCGCCGTTCGCGGGCAGCGGGCTTGCGCTGCCGGTGTCGAGCCTTGTGTCCTGCCTGGCCGGTGGCAGGTCTGCGGCGCTGCCGTCGAGCCTCGTGTCCCGCCTGTTGTCCGGGGATTCCAGCGGCAGCATCACGACGACGGCCTTGCCGCCGTCGGCCAGTGTCCGCGCCCGGTCGAGCCGCTCACCGTCCACCAGCAGCAGTCGTGCGCCGCTGCCGTCGAGCATCACTTCCAGCCGGTCGTCCGGGAACTCCGGCGGCAGCGGCACGATGCCCAGGCCCGCGCGCCACGCCGCGAACATCGCCACGGCGAGGTCGGCCGACGGTCCGAGGAGCAGCGCGACCTGGCGTTCGGCGGGCAGGGCGGCGTCGTCCGGGAGTTCTCGGGCGAGCACGGCGGCCAGTGCTTCGACCCGGCCGTGGAACTCGGCGAAGGTCAGCGTGCCGTCCGGCGCCTCGACGGCGTGGCTGTCGGGATGGGTCCCGGCGATCCTCCGCACCATCGCCGCCGGGTCCTCGGGCAGCGCGGCGGTGTCCGAGCGCCCAACCCGGTCCAGCCAGTCGCGGTCGCGTTCGGACAGCACGAGTGTGTCGGCCGCGGTCTCGGCGCGCGCGGCGGCGTGGACCATGGCGGTGAAGGTGTCCAGGATCGACCGCGCGGTGTCCTCGGTAAACAGGTCGGCGGCGTAGTCCAGTCGCACGGCGAAGCCGTCGCCCCGCTCGGTGACGACGACGTCGAGGTCGTAGCGGCAGGTCCGCCGCGGCACCTCGACGTTGCGCAGCTCCAGCCCGCCGAGCCGGACGGCGGATCCGTCCACACCGGACAGCACGTCCGCCAGTCCGGCCAGCGACGGCAGCGGGTTCTCCGTGAGCACCAGCAGGGTCTCCACCAGCGGTGTGCGGCCGGGTGCGCGGGACGGGCGCACGGCCTCGACGGCGGCGCTGAGCGGGTACAGCCCCTCCTCGACGCCGTCGAGGAGTTGGCCGCGCACGTCGGCCACCAGGTCGGGCAGCGGCCGCGAGGGGGCGGTGTCCACCGCGACGGGCACGGTGTTGGTGCACAGGCCGACGACCTGGCCGAGCGCCGCGCCGGGCCGTCCGGCCGCGGGCACGCCGACCACGACCGGGCCGGGGGTGTCGTAGCGGCCGAGGCAGAGCCCCCACAGCGCGACCAGCGCGGGCACCGGGCCGGACTCGCGCACGAACCGGGCCGCGGCGCCGTCGAGGACCCCGTGCACGGTCGCGCCCCGGCTGCTCCGGCGGGACGTGCGCGGCCGGTCCGTGCGGATGCCCAGCGCCTCGGCCTTGGTGGGCAGCTGGTCGCGCAGCACCGCGGACCGGGCCGCCGCGGCGGGTGAGGCCAGGTACTCCTCCTGCGCGGCGACGTACGTGTCGTACGGGGTCACGGCGGCCAGCCGGGGCAGCGCCCCGCGCACCAGCGCGTCGTAGGCCGTGGCCACGTCGCGCAGCACCAGGCACAGCGACCACAGGTCCAGCACCGCGTGGTGCGCCACGAGCTGGAGCACGGTGCGGCGCGGGGTCCGCCAGAGGTGCAGGCGCACCAGGGGGCCCTCCGCCAGGTCGAACGGCACCTCGGCGGCGTCGGCGAGCTGGTCGCGCAGCCACTCCTCGCGCACCGGGACCGGCGCGGGCGCCAGCACCTCGCGCAGCGCGTCCGGGTCCACCGGCTCGCGCCGCAGCCCCCGGCCGTCGTCGACGATCCGCACGCCCAACTCCGGGTGCCGCAGCACGGCCATCCGCAGCGCCGTGCGGAACGTCCCGAGGTCGACGTCGGCGGGCAGTTCGACGGCGTGCGAGATGGTGTACTCGTCGCCGCCGGGGTTCATGGCGTTCAGGAACACCAGCGCTTCCTGCGCCTTCGACAGCCGTCCGCCCGCGCCCGCCGCGGCGGGTCGGGCCTTCGGCGCGGCGGCGACGTGCTCGGCCAGGTCGCGGGGACGCGTGCCGTCCAGCAGCGCGCGCACCGGCAGGACCACGCC
>DATMCA010000781.1:0-4343 GCA_035559015.1 Umezawaea sp.
CACCAACGCGCACCGCTCGCGCGTCATTTCCCGTGGGGGGAAGCAACTGTGTCCGCAAGATCGATGGCGTCGGCGGCCTTGGCGCTGCTGCTGGCCGGAACGTTCGCAGGTGTCGCGTCCGCCGAACCCGCCAAGGGCCAGGCCGACCTGAGGCTGACGATCACCTACGGCCAGAGCGAGTACCAGCCCGGCGCCGACCTCGAAGCCACCGTGACGGTCGAGAACGTCGGCACCGCGACCGCGGAGGGCTTCAAGTTCGACTTCAAGGCGAACTACGAGGTGCCGCCCGAGCAGTACGAGAAGGCCAAGGACTTCAAGCGGCTCGAACCCGGCGAGCAGCACAAGGCCGTCGTGGTCGGCAAGCAGCGCAACACCAACGAGGTCACCGGCACGCTCTTCGCCAGGGTGGACGTCGACGGCGTCGTCGACCCGACGCCCGCGGACAACGAGTTCACCGCGAAGACCAGCATCGGCAAGGCCCAGGGCGCGGTCAACGGGACCGTCTACGTCGACGCCAACCGCAACGGCAAGGTCGACGACGGTGAGGCCAAGGCCGGCGTCGAGTTCCACAGCACCGGCGGCACGCCCTCGGTGTCGCTGGACACCGTGACGGACAAGGACGGCCGGTTCTCCTTCCGCAACGTCCCCGCCGGCACGCACCGGCTGCGCTTCGGCGGCGCCGGCGGGGTCGTGGTGAAGCCCGGCAGCAGCGTGTTCACCGTCGAGTCGGGCAAGGAGACGCTGCTCGAACTCGGCGCCGTCCGCCCGGTCTCCGAGTCGCTGACCGCGAAGCTCGACTTCGACAAGGACGGCTACGGCGGGTCCGACCAGGTCGGTCTCGACGTCTCGCTGACCAACCGGGGCACCGAGGCGTTGACCGGGGTCGTCGCCGTCTGCCGGACCGACGCCGACAACCTGCTCCCCGGCACCGGTCCCGGCTGGGCCCCGCTCGCCCCCGGTGGGCCGGGCGTCCGGGTCGGCGCGGGTGAGACGAAGGTCGTCCGGGTCACCGACGTCGTGCCCGGCGGTGCGTACGACTCCGGCGGTGTGGCCGTGCGGTGCCTGTTCGGCGACAACGGCGAGTTCACCGACGGCTACGCCGAAGCGTCCGACCGGGCCGACGTGGTCGGTGCGGTCGGCGACGTGAAGGGCGATGTCCGACACGGCGACAAGCCCCTGGTGGGCGTGGCGCTCGTGGCGCTGCACCCGAAGACCCGCGCCCTGCTGGGCCGGGCGACCACCGGCGCCGACGGCACGTGGACGATCAAGGGCCTGCCCGCGGGTGACGTCAACGTGGTCGTCCTCGGCCCGTGGAAGGACGCTGTGACGGGCGGGATCGACCACGTCGTCCCGATCCGCCGCGGCGCCGAGAAGGTCCTGGCCCTGTCGGTCGTCCCCGGCCCCGTGGTCGCCGACCCGGAGGCCGACCCCCGACTGGGCGCGACGATCGAGTTCGCCGCGGAGACCTTCGCGCCGGACGCCGAGGCCAAGTTCAAGATCACCCTGACCAACAGGTCGGACGGCCCGATGACGGTCGTCGCCCGGTGCGTCGACGGCGGTGACCTGCGCAACGACACCGACGCGTGGGGCGCGCTCAAGCTCGACGGCCCCGGCGTCGACCTCGCGGCGGGCGGGACGAAGACCGTCGAGGTCGCCACCGCCGTCCCGCAGGCCGCGCGCGACCGCGGCGAGGTGACGGTCCGGTGCGCCTTCGGCGCGAAGGTCGGCACGGCGTTCGTCACCGCGCAGGCCACGGCCAAGGTGTCCGCCGTCGTGACCACCACCCCGGAGACCACCACGGCTCCGCCGACCACGACCACCACGTCCGCCCCGAACGACGACGACGGCGGGAACCTCGCCTACACCGGCGCCAGCGTCATCGGCATCGCACTGCTGGGCGTCCTCGTGCTCGCACTCGGCCTCGGCGCAGTGCTCATCGGCCGCCGGAGGAAAAAGGCCGACTAGATTTCCGGTCGTCCTCAGGGGCGGTGTCGCACGGCGGCACCGCCCCTGAGGACTGTTTCGACACAAATGGGGGGAACCACCTTGCATTCCACTGTGCTGACCAGGTTCGCGGCAGTCACGACCGCCGCGGCACTGGTCCTGACGGGCGCCCTCACCGGCGTCGCGTCGGCCGATCCGTTGCCCTACGCCGAACTGGAGGCTTCGGCGACGTTCGACAAGCCGTCGTTCGACATCACCGAGACGGTGGTGGCGACGATCACGATCAAGAACCTGGGGGGTGTGGCCGCGCTGAACGTCCGGGCGGACACGCTGCCCGGCTCGACGTTCAGCCCGAGTTCGTGGGGAAGCCTGTTCCCGCACGGGCAGGGCGTCCGCATCGAGGCGGGCGCGACGCTCGTGACGAAGGTGACCGGCACGGTGTGGTCGTCGACCCCGTCGATCGTGTTCAAGGGGAAGGTCTACTCCAACCCCTTCGACGGCGACCAGGCCAACAACGTCTTCGAGACCACCGCGGGCATCACGATCGGCACCGGCGGCGTCGCGTACACGGTCTACGCCGACGGCAACGGCAACGGGGCCCCCGACACCGGTGAGGGACTCGCCGGCGTGAGCCTGGAGCTGTGGGGCCGCGGTCACTACGCGCAGGTCACCGGGCTCGACGGGACGGTCGTCTTCACCGATGTCCTGGCCGGCCTGTACAGCGCGGTGTTGACCAGCCCGGACGGCTGGCTGTTCCCGGACAACCCGTCCTTCACCGTCACGCCCGACCAGCGGCTGGACGTGGTGCGCAGGGGTGTGCGGCCGCTGTCGGACACCCTGACCGCGACGCTCGCGTTCGACCGGGACGTCTACGCGGTGGGCGACGTGGCGGACGTCACCATCACGCTGACCAACACCGGTGCCGACCTGCCCGCCGTGCACGCGTACTGCGGCGGCAACGGCGAGCCCTACGACCTGTACAACAACAACGCGGGCTGGGGCGCGCTCAGGTACGGCGCCGAGGGCGTGCCGCTCGCGGCGGGCGAGACCGAGGTCGTCCATGTCGCCGCGCCGCTCACCACCGGTGCCGACGCGTACGGGTTCATCTCCGCGATGTGCGAGTTCGGCTCGGACATCGCGCCGGGAGCCCCGTTCGCGGTGGACAAGGCGCGGATCCCCGGTCGTTTTGCCAACGCGTCCGGCGTGGTGCTGAACGACCACGACGGAGACCCGCTCACGCCCGGTCAGCCGGTCGGCGGCGTGGGGATCGCGCTCCTGGACATCGACACCGGTGACCAGGTGGCGACCGCGGTGACCGACTCGGCGGGCGCGTACGCGTTCACCGGTGTTCCGGTCGGCCGGTACACGCCGGCGGTCTCAGCCCCGTGGCGGGTGGTCGACAACGGCAACTCCACGGTGCGCGTCGTGGCGGGTGCCGCGAACCAGCTCCGGCTGGACGTCGTGCCCTCGACCTGACGGGTGGGGTGGTGTCGCACGGCGGCGCCACCCCTGCCATGTTCGGTGGATGATCCCGAGGGCAACGAGTTCGGCGTGTCGGCTCCCTGATGGACTGTCGCACGTGCCACACACCGGGCGTCCCGAAGACCCGGCGGGGCATAGTGCTGGTTTGACCGGACGACCTGGGGAGACAGCGTGACGCCGCTGGAGCCGCTCGAAATGATCGCCGTGGTGATCGCGGGGGTGTTCGCCGGCGGGATCAACACCGTGGTCGGCTCGGGCACGCTCATCACGTTCCCGGTGCTGCTCGCGGTCGGCTACCCGCCGGTGGTCGCGAACGTCTCCAACAGCCTCGGCCTGGTGCCGGGGTCGCTGAGCGGCGCGTTCGGCTACCGCGAGGAGCTCAAGGGTCAGGCCGCGCGGGTCAAGCGCCTGCTGCCCGCGTCGATCCTGGGCGGGATCGTCGGCGCGATCCTGCTCGTCACGCTGCCGGAGAAGGCGTTCTCGGCGATCGTGCCGGTGCTGATCGTCATCGCGCTGGTGCTCGTCGTCGCCCAGCCGTGGCTGAACCGGAAACTGGCCGAGCGCACGGCGGAACGGCCCGCGGACGGCGGGCTGCTGCTGTGGTTCGGGGTGTTCGCCGGTGGCGTCTACGGCGGCTACTTCGGTGCGGCGCAAGGGGTTCTGGTGATGGGCATGATGGGTGTCCTGATCACCGAGCACCTCCAGCGGTTGAACGCGCTGAAGAACGTGCTGACCGCGTTCGTGAACCTGGTCGCGGGCATCCTGTTCATCTTCATCGCCGACGTCGCGTGGACGGCCGTGCTGCTGCTCGCGCTCGGCTCGGTCGTCGGCGGCCAGATCGGCGCGAAGGTCGGCCGCAAGCTGCCGCCGACCGCCCTCCGCGCCGTCATCGTGGTCGTCGGCCTGGTGGCCATCGC
>DATMCA010000782.1:0-4833 GCA_035559015.1 Umezawaea sp.
GGCCTGCTTCCCGCACGCGGGCGCCTCCGCCGACGCCTTCACGGCCCTGGCGGGCGCGCTGCCCGACGACGTCGAGGTCCTGACGTTCCAGTACCCCGGCCGCCGTGAGCGCCGGGCGGAGCCGTGCGCGGCGGACATCGCGGACCTCGCGGGCGAGGCGGCGCGCCTCCTCGCGCCGTACGACGACCTGCCGCTGTCCCTGCTCGGGCACAGCATGGGGGCCCTGGTCGCGTTCGAGACCACCCGGCTGCTCGAACAGCGGGGAACGGTCACCCGGCTGTTCGTCTCGGCCGCCCGCCCGCCGAGCGAGGACTGGGGCGAGCACGACCTCGACGCGATGGACGACGCCGACGTGGTCGCCGAACTCCGGCGGCTGGGTGGCGTGCCGGAAGCGCTGCTGCGGGAGGAGGACGTGGTCGCGGAGATCCTCCGGCTGCTGCGCGCCGACCACCGGGCGCTGCGCCGCTACCGCTGCCCGCCCGGCGCGGTGGTGCGGGCGCCGGTGACCGTGCTGCTGGCCGACGCCGACCCCAAGAACACCCTGGCGCAGACCCGCGGCTGGGCCCGGCACACCACCCACGACTTCGACACCGAGTCGTTGGTGGGCGGGCACTTCGCCCTCATCGGCCGGGATCCCGACGTGGCACGGCTCCTCGCCGGCCGTGTCCTGGAGAGCGGCGGCGCGCCGCGGAGCACGCCCGCCGACGCGGTGCGCGAGATCTACCTCACCGGGATCGGCGGCGACACGCCCCGGCTCACCACGGACCTGACCGCGTTGGAGGAGCGGGCCCGTGCCGTGATGACGCCCGAGGCGGTGGGGTACGTCATCGGTGACGCGGGGACCGGCGAGACCGGCCGGTTGAACCGGCGGGCGTACGCGCGGCGGCACCTGGTGCCGCGGATGCTGCGCGGCACCGCCCGGCGCGACCTGACGGTGTCGCTGTTCGGGCAGACCCTGTCGTCGCCGGTGCTGCTGGCGCCCATCGCGGCCCAGACCGTCGCGCACCCCGACGGGGAGCTGGCCACGGCCAGGGCGGCGGCGGAGGCCGGTGTTCCGCTGGTCCTGTCCACGGGGTCGTCGCACAGCCTGGAGGACGTGGCCGCCGTCGCCGGGCCCAGGTGGTTCCAGCTCTACTGGCCGTCGGACCGGGCCGTCGCCGCGTCCCTGGCGCGGCGGGCCGAGGAGAGCGGCTACACGGCCATCGTGCTCACCGTGGACGCGCCGACGTTCGGGTATCGGCCCACCGACCTGGACAGCGGTTACCTGCCCTTCCTGCAAGGGCACGGGATCGCGAACTTCACCTCGGACCCGGTGTTCCGCGCGGGCCTGCCCGCCGACCCCGACCGGGGAGCCGTGCTCCGGCACTGGGCCCGCGTCTTCGCCAACCCGGCGCTGGACTGGGACGACCTGCCCTGGCTGCGCACCGTCACCTCCCTGCCCATCCTGCTCAAGGGCGTCCTGCACCCCGCCGACGCCCGCCGGGCGCTGGACCTGGAAGCCGTGGACGGCGTGGTCGTCTCCAACCACGGCGGTCGTCAGCTCGACGGGACCGTCGCGGCGCTGGACGTGCTGCCCGCCGTCCGCGCCGCCGTCGGCAACGACGTGCCGGTCCTGGTCGACTCCGGGATCCGCACCGGGAGCGACGTCCTCAAGGCCCTGGCCCTGGGCGCCGACGCGGTCCTCTACGGCAGGCCGTACGTCTACGGGCTCGCCCTCGACGGCCAGGCGGGGGTCGCCCACGTCCTGCGCTGCCTGCTGGCCGACCTGGACCTGGCCCTGGCGCTCGCCGGGTGCGCGAGCACCGCCGACGTCACCCCGGACCTGCTGATGCCCGAGGCGCACCCGGCGCCGTATGACTTCCGCTGACCTGTCAGGGCCGCTCGGGCGTTCTCGGGACGAGCAGCCCGCGGTGGAACGCCTCGGTGACGGCGGCGGCGCGGTCGTTCACCCCGAGCTTGGCGTAGATGTTCAGCGTGTGGGACTTGACGGTGGCCTCGGTGAGGAACAGCTCGGCCGCCGCCTCGCGGTTCGTGGCCCCGGCCGCCACCAGGTGGAGCACCTCGACCTCGCGGGGGCTCAGCGGTCCGGGGGCCGGTTTGCGCACCCGGTTCATCAGCAGGGCCGTCACCGACGGCGCGAGCACGGACTCGCCGCGGGCCGCGGCCCGGACCGCGCGCAGCAGCTCGTCGCGGGGAGCGTCCTTGAGGAGGTAGCCGGTGGCGCCCGCCTCGATCGCGGGGAGCACGTGGGCGTCGGTGTCGTAGGTCGTCAGCACCAGCACCCTGGCCTCGCCCGCGAGTTCCCTGGTCGCGCTCACCCCGTCCACGCCGGGCATCCGCAGGTCCATGAGGACGACGTCCGGCCGCAGGGTCCGGGCCAGCCGGACCGCCTCGGCCCCGTCCGCGGCCTCGCCGAGCACCTCGAACCCGGGGTCGCGGGCGAACAGGCTGGTGAGCCCGTCGCGGACCACCGGGTGGTCGTCCACGACCAGCAGCCGGATCGGGCCGTTCACACGCGCACCTCCGCCCGCTCGGCGGGGACGCGGGCCGAGATGCCCGTGCCGGCGCCGGGCTCCGACTCGACCAGCAGTGTGCCGGACAGGGCCTCGATCCGTTGGCGCATCGCGACAAGACCGAACCCGCCGCCCTCGCCGGGCGGATCGCCCGCGGACGGGTCGAAGCCCGTGCCGTCGTCGCGGACGTCCAGCGCCGTCTCGTGCTCCAGGTGCGACAGCGTCACGCCCACCCTGGTCGCCCGCGCGTGCCTGGCCACGTTGGCCAGCGCCTCCTGCGCGATCCTGAGCAGCGCGACCTCGGCCTCGGGCGGGATCGGCCGCGCGGTGCCGGTCGTCTCGACCCGGACCGGGATCCCGTGCGTCGCCGACCACCGCTCGGCGACCCCCGCCAGCGCCTCGCTCAACCGGGCCGTGCGCAGCGGTTCGGGCCGCAGCGCGTGCACCGACCGCCGGGCGTCCGCCAGGCTCTCCCTGGCCAGCTCGGTCGCGGTGGCGACGTGCCCGCGCCACACCGCCGGGTCGTCGCCCGCGTGCTCGGCCGCGCGCAGCTGGCTGACGATGCCGGTGAGCCCCTGCGCCAGGGTGTCGTGGAGTTCCCGCGCCATCCGCTCCCGCTCGTCCCGCACGCCCGCGTCCCGCGCCCGCGCCACCAACTCCTCGTGCAGCGCGGCGTTCTCCGCCAGCGAAGCGGCCAGCCTGCGGTTCGCCTCGCGCGCCTCGGCGAGCGCGAGTTCCCGCTCCTCCTCCTGCCGGGCGGCGTGCCGGGCGAACCAGGCGAAGGCGCACAGGGGACCGGCGTTCGCCACCACGACGGCGAGGTAGACCAGCAGGCCCACGACCGTGGTCTTGTCCACGTCGTACGCCTGCGCCGTCCCCGCCACGACCGCGACCGCGCCGACCCCGACCGGCTGCCACGGCCAGCGCAGCAGCCGGAACGCGTAGACGTACAGAGCCGGGGTGAAGAACCCGAACCACGGGGTCCTGACCACCAGGACCGCCGTGAGCAGGACCAGCACGGCGACGAACACGGCCATCACCGGCGCTCGTTCCCGCCAGGCCGGGCGGAGCGTGAAGACGCCGAGCACCCACACCGCCGCGAACCCGCACAGGACCAGGTCCACGACCGCCGCCGCACCCTCGACGGCCACCAGGAACCCGGCCAGGGCCGCCAGCAGCACCTGCGGCCCGACCGTCATCACCGCGGACCACCGCGTCCCCGGAGCGTTCACCCGCGTTCCTCCTCCCCGGTGGACGAGCCTACGAGGGAGGTCGCACGGACAGCGCGTGCCGGAAGACGTCCCGCGGGTCCCAGCGGGCCTTCACCCGTTGCAACCGCGGGTAGTTGTCCTGGAAGTAGAGCCGCTGCGCGGACATGCCCGAGGTGTTCCACGCCGGGTCGGCCAGGTCGACGTCCGGGTAGTTGACGTACGAGCCGTCGTCGACGTCGCCGGGCACGGGCACACCGCCGGTCGCGGAGTAGATGTCCCGGTAGAGGTCCCGCACCCACGCGAGGTTGGCCGCGTCGTCGGCCTCCTCGGCCCACACCGACTGGTACACCGCCTTCATGACGACGTCCCGCTGGGCGATGGCGGTGGCGTCCGGAGCGACCGCGCCGACCTGGCCGCCGTAGCCGATGAGCAGCACCCCGGCGTTCGGGCCGCCGGTGGGGTTCGTCAGGTTGCGGTGCACGGCGGCGAGCTGCGCCTCGGTGAACGAGCGCCGCAGGTAGCCCGCCTTGATCTTGTACCGCCGGGTGACCACGTCGCCCGGCTCGCCGCTTCCCGGCCAGGTCATCCGGTGCAGCCACGGCATCGTCCGCCGGTCCTCGAACACCGGCGCGAGGCCGGTGCCCGCGGTCACCGCGGCCACGAAGTCCGCCACCAGGGTCTCGGCGTCGGGGACGTCCGCGTCGACCTGCACGGCCAGCATGACGGTCCCGGCGGAGCGGTGCGACGCCTGGAGGATCCCGTACACGGCGGCCTGCGGGGAGCCGGGCGTGCTGCAACGCTCGTGCCACGCGCCGAAGTCGCGCAGCAGTGCGGTGAACGACTGCTCGGTGAGCTGGTCCCAGGCCCAGAACAGCACGTGCTGGAGCATCCGCCGGGGTGCGGCGGGCAGCAGCCGGGTCGGGTCGGTGCCCGTGACGCCGGGGGAGCGCAGCCAGTACCGCGTGACGACGCCGAAGCTGCCGCCGCCACCGCCGGTGTGCGCCCACCACAGGTCGTGGTTCGGGTCGGCCGGGTCGCGGGTGGCGACCACCGCGCGGGCGGTGCCGTCCCGGTCGACCACCACGACCTCCACGCCGTGCAGGTGGTCC
>DATMCA010000783.1:0-2164 GCA_035559015.1 Umezawaea sp.
TTGAACCGCTTCCGCCCGAGGCACCGATATCGGCTCCACGCGTTGATGGACCAGCCGTCGACCGGCCACAGGATCCGGCCTCGCCCGAATCCCGACGATTGCCCCAATCGGGCCGGGTGGCAGTCCGCGACATAGGGAACAATTCGGATTTCTTTGAAGCACAGGTATTCCGGGAGACCAGCACGGTCCTCCTTGAAGACGCTGGACAAAAGCGCGGCGATGAGGAAACTTGAGGCCCAGGGCCAACCGAGTGTAGTGCATTACTTGACGTACTTCGGCAGCAGGAGATACGACAATGATCCTCGGGAACACACGTCCAGCGCGCCGACACTTGACCATTCCGAAACCGCGGCCCGACGGATGTCCTTGTGGCTGATTCCTCCGGCGGGCGCGAGCGCAGGCTCGTTGACAGGGGGGACGGAGGTGGTGAAGCTGACGGCCATGCGGGTCGTGGTCGATCTGAATCGCTGTCACGGCTATGGGCAGTGCGTTTTCCTGGCGCCGAGCGTGTTCGAGCTGCACGGTGAGGAGGCCCTCATGTACGACCCGGGCCCCGAGGAGGCGCAGCGGTTGCCGGTGGTGCGCGCGGCTGCGGCGTGCCCGGTGCGGGCCATCCGTTTCGACAGTCCGGACAAGCCGCAGTGAGCGCGGCGAGCAGTGCGTTCAGCACCGACGGGCATGTCGTCATCGTCGGTGCGTCGCTCGCCGGTTTGCGGGCCGCGGAGGCGTTGCGCAAAGGCGGTTTCGGCGGTCGACTGACGCTGGTCGGCGACGAGCCCTACGAGTCCTACGACCGACCGCCGCTGTCCGAGCAGGTCCTGGCGGGCCGGATCCCGCCGGAGTCGACCGCCTTGCCCCAGGACTCCGGGTTGGAGGCCGAGTGGCGGCTCGGCACGCCCGCGGTGGGGTTGGATCCACCGCGCGCCCGTCGATGACCGGCGGCCCCTGCAGGCCATGCCCGAAACGGTGTCCAGCCACCGCGACGATCTGCAGCCCGACCGGTAGCCCGTCGGGTGTGAGCTCGGGCATCGATCGACGAAGCCCTTCCGGTACAAAGACAAGGGCATCATGGCGATGATCGGCCGCAACACCGCCTCGCCGAGGTCGAAAAACATCGGCACCAGGTCGAAGGCCCGCTCGCCTTGGCGGCCTGGCTCGGTGTCCACGCCATGCTCCTGAGTGGCACCCACAGCAAAGCCGACGCCTTCCTGACCTGGGCCTGGGACTTCTTCGACCGCGACCACGCCGCCACCGTCGAAGCTTCGTCGATGCCGAAACGCATCGCCTGGGGCGACGACGACCAGGACATCCCGCACATCTCACTCGACCGGCCCGAAGCCGCCGATGCTCCCCCACGCGGCATGAGACGCACGCGCCGGACCGCGGTACCGGATCCCCGCGCACCAGCCAACGGCCCGTTGGCGGTCCCGGGACCCGGGGAGCCAGCATTGCGAAGCGCCTCACCCGGACCGCCCGGCGGCGCGCTCGTCATACGATTTGGATGGTGACCCGGTGGGTGCACACCGGCCGCTTCCGGCCGCGATCCTGAAGGAGACCCGTTGCCCATGGCCACCCACGCGGGACCGGAGGAACACTCCGGCGTACCCCGCCTCACAAGGGCGGAGTTCGATGCGCTGTTTGAGCAGCTCCGGGAGGCGACAGCCCGCGGCCCGGAAGACCGGCGCGGCGCCCTGAACAACCTGACCCCCGCGCACGTACTGTCCGCGATCGGGGAGGTCCGATCGGGGCGGACCGTCTCGCTGGCTGCGCCGATCGATACGGTGGCCTCCCCGGACAACCCCGAACCCTGCAGCCACCAGATTGCCGGTGCCGCCGATGATCAGACGGCGGCACCCGGCCTGCACTTCGCTCTCGACAGTTTGGCGATGAACGTCCACGGCAACGCCGACAGCCACATCGACGCCCTGTGTCACGTCATCTACAACGGTGCGCTGTACAACGACGTGCACGCTGGCAGCGTCACGGCAGGCGACAGGACCGCGCTGTCGATCGACGTGGCTCGGGACGGGATCGTCGGGCGGGGAGTGCTGCTCGACATCCCTCGCGTGCGGGGCGTGTCGTGGCTGGAGCCGGGCGACCACGTGACCGCCGCCGACCTTGAGGCGGCAGAGCGCGCGCAACACGTCCGGATGCGCACCGGCGA
>DATMCA010000784.1:0-5506 GCA_035559015.1 Umezawaea sp.
GACCCGGCGAAGTGGTCGGTGCCCAGCGGCACCGTCGGCGGGACGGCGGGGTGTTGGGAGGGGCACATCGGCAACGGTCGGCGCTGCGCGAAGAACTCCGTGGTGGGGGACGGGATCATGAGGATGACCGGGGAGGCGAACGGCGACACGGGCTGGCTCAAGCACCGGCTCGACCGGCAGTACGGCCGCTGGGAGATCCGCTCGCGCTCGCAGAACACCGGTGCCTCGGGTGGTCGGTACCACCCGCTGCACCTGATCTGGCCGACCTCCGAGCGGTGGCCCCAGGACGGCGAGTACGACTGGGTCGAGTACACCGATCCCGACGCCCAGTGCGTGTCGGCGTTCCTGCACTACCCGCACCCCTCGAACGTCGGCGTCCAGCAGGAGTACCGCGAACGCTGCCCGGTGGACATGCGCCAGTGGCACAACTTCGCCTTCGAGTGGACCGCTTCCGCGCTGGTCGGCTACGTGGACGGCGTCGAGTGGTTCCGCGTCTCCGGTGGTGGTGGCCCGAACGGGCGGCAGAACGTCCAGACCATGCCGTCGGGGCACCTCAACATCCAACTCGACAACTTCACCGGGAGCAGCGGTCTGCGCCCGGCGGTGTTCGAGGTCGACTGGGTTCGCGTCTACTCCTGATCCCCCGACTGGAAGGGTTCGTGGAGGAAACGCGGAGTGTGCTGGTGGTGCGGCGGCTGACGGGCCGCACCACCAGCACAGCGTTCCAGGACGGGGTCGTTCCGCAGCAGCAACTCGTACAAGCGGTGCAACTCCGGCCCCGCACCGGAGCCCGACGCTCGCCGCGCGTCGTGGAAGACCCGCACCGCGTCGGCGGGCCGTCCCGCGCGGTACAGGGCCACCATCAGCAGCCCGTGCAGCCGCTCGTGCCACGGGTGGTCGGCGACGAGGACGCGCAGTTCCGGGACCAGTTCCGCGTCCCGTCCGGCCCGCACCTCCAGGTCCAGGCGTTCCTCCAGCACCGCCAGGCGTTCCTCGGCCAACGCCTGCTTGATCGGGGCGACGCCGGGGGCGTTCACGTCCTCCAGCGGCTCACCCCGCCACAGACCCAGTGCCCGACGCAGCACCGACGCCCGCGCCTCACCGCGCGACCGCGCGACCAGCGCGCGAAACCGGTGGAGGTCGATCAGCGCGGGGTCCACCTCCAGCACGTAGCCTGCGGTGTGGTGCGCCAGGCGAACCCCCGGATCGATCGAGAGGACCCGGCGCAGACCCGACACGGCCTGCTGCACGACGTTGCGCGCCGTCGGCGGCATCCGGTCGTCGTCCCACAGCGCGTCGACGAACCGCTCGAACACCACCACACGACCGACGTCCCTCAGGAGCAGCGCCAGCACACACCGTTGCTGCGCCTTGGGAACCGCGACCTCCAGCCCCTGGTGCCACACCGCGACCGGCCCCAACAAACCGAACTCCACCCGAACCCCCCGACCCCTCAGCCCGCCACCCGCACGGCGAACGGCCCGCACGCAGCGTGCGGCGAACGGCCGGGAAGGTTCCTGCGGAAGCCTGGAGATCGGCTTGTCCGACTGGATACGATGCGACGAGGGTCGCGCGGGGAGAGCGAATCGTGCAGACGGAGCAGGTCGTCGCCAAGAGGTACCGGCTGGAGGAGCGAATCGGCTCCGGGAGCGGCGGAGTCGTGTGGCGGGCCACCGACGAACGCCTCGGCAGGCCGGTCGCGCTGAAGCGAGCCCTGTCCGGGGACGGCGACCCGCAGCGGTTCCGACAGCTGGAGCGGGAGGCGAAGCTGCTCGCCCAGCTCAACCACCGGCACGTCGTGACGATCCACGACGTGCTCGACGACAACGGCGAGTGCTGGCTGGTCATGGAGTACGTGCCGGCGCGGAGCATGGCCGAGCTGGACGTCGTCGCACCTCAGCAGGCGGCGAAGCTGGGCGCGCAGATCGCCGACGCGCTCGCGGCGGTGCACGCGAAGGGGATCCTGCACCGAGACATCAAGCCCGGCAACGTCCTCATGATCTCCGACGACGAGGTGAAGCTCGCCGACTTCGGCATCTCCCGCGACGCCACGGGCAACGCGACCGTGACCAGCCCCGGTCTGCTCACCGGGTCACCGGGCTACGTGGCGCCGGAGGTGGCCAACGGTGCCGCGCCGACGGAGGCGTCCGACGTGTTCTCGTTGGCGTCCACGCTGTTCGCCGTGGTGGAGGGCGAGTCACCGGTCGGCGCGACGACCGACGACGTGCGGCTGCGTCTTCGCCGGGCCGCCAACGGCACCATCGCCTCGCCGCGCAGGAGCGGCCCGCTCGCGCCGGTGCTGGAGCGGATGCTGCGGGTCGACGCCGGACAGCGTCCCACCGCGGCCGAGGCGCACGAGATCCTCGCGGACGTCGCCGGGGTGAAGGCGACGCGCCACGCACCCCGTCCGAGGTCCGTTCGGCGACGCGGACTTCTCGTGGCCGCCGGGGTGCTGGTCGCGGTCTTGGCGGTGGTGGGCTGGATAACGTTCTCCGGTCAGCCGCCCAGTACGCCGACGGGGCCAGTGCTCGCCGCCGACCCGCGCACCGCCGACCCGTGCTCGCTGATCCGCGACGCGGCTCTGGAACCGTTCGGCAACCCCAACCCGGTCTCGGACGATTCCGGGTTCAACCAGTGCAACGTCATCGTCAAGAAGGGCGGGAAGGAGGCGAACGTCCTGGCGTTGATCGACAACAGTCCCGGCGAGCAGTCGCCCGTGCAGGCGCAGGACAAGGGGCGGTACCGGCTCGTGACCGAACCGGCGGGTGAGGGGTCCTGCGTGCGCCGGTTGCTGCTGCCGAACCGCTACGAGATCCGGATCGAGGTGACCAGGGCCAACGTGATCAACGCCGACGCGTGCACGATGGCCGACGTCGCCGTCCTGAGTGCCGACGCGGTGATCACCAAGGGAACGATCCCAGAGCGCCGACCCGACAGCCCGGCGTTGCGGCCGGAGTCGTTCAGATGGACGAGCGCCTGCCGGGCCAAGGACTCGCCGTTGTTCCCGGACCGGCCCGGGACCGACCGCGCGAACCCGGAGGTCGGCTTCGGCGACTGGAAGTGCGCCTGGACCAGTACCGCCGACGGGGTTCGCTACCAGTTGCGCTTCACCCGTGCGAAGCCGCTGATCAATTCCGGCGCGACGAAGTTGACCATCGACAACCGGTATGCCGTGATCGACTACCCCGGAGACGCGCCCGGAGACGACACGTGCGAGGTCGAAGTGCACAACTTCACCTACAAGGATGCCTACGGCTGGCTCAAGGACGAGGTGTTGGAGGCCAACGTCGTCGGCAGGAGCCTGTTGCCGGACGAGCGGTGCGGGCTCGCGATCCGGTTGGCCAACGCCTTCTTCCCACAACGGTGACGCGGGAACCCTCCCGCGGGTCCCCGGCAGGCTGACGGACGCGCTGCTCACACGAGGTGCCAGGAGGCGGAAGTGGCGGCAGAAGGGTCGAACGAACTCCCGGCGAACCACCACAGCCTCGCCCTCGGTGTCTCCGCCGGCGTCGCACCCGGAATGCTGCACGTCCTCGCGGCGACCGGCGGCATCACCCTCGGCCCCAAGGAGGGGCGGACCGTCCTCTTCGGACGGAGCAGGCCGGACGTGCACGTCTGCGTCGGCGAGGACGACCTGCGCATCAGCAGGGAGCACGGGGCGCTGACGTGTCGCGGTGGCCGGTGGTGGATCAGCACGCTGGGTCGCCTTCCGTTGCGGCTGCCCGAATCCCGCCTGCTGTTCCGCCAGGACGAGCCGATCCCGTTGCGGCCGGGGTACACCCCGCTGTTCGTCCGCGGTTCCCACGAACGACTGCACCTGCTCGAAGTGCACGTGCAACCCGAGGACGGCGACCGACCGATGGCCGACCACCACGCGCCGACCCGGCCTCCGCGCACGTGGCACCTCACCTCCGTGGAGAAGCGCGTGGTCGTCGTGCTCGCCCAGCGGTACCTCCTGCACGAGATGCACCCGATTCCGCTGTCCTGGCGTCAGGTCGCGGAACACCTCAACGAGATCCGGCCGGACGACAACTGGAACCACAAGAGGGTCGAGCGCGTCGTCACCGAGGTGCGGAACCGGTTGAGCGGCAGCGGTGTCTCCGGCCTGACCCGTGAGGAGGTCGGTGAGCCCATCGGGAACACGCTGAACCACAACCTCATCCGCGAACTGATGGAGAGCACCACCCTCGTACCGCCGGACCTGCGCATCCTCGACCACGACGGCTGAGACCAGCGCCCCGGATCGGCGGCGCGGTCACCGATCGCCGTCGGGGCCGGAGGTGTGGGCGAGGTGCAGCAGCAGGCGGCCCAGCGCGGGCGCGTCCTGCTCGGGCAGCGTCGCGATCAGTCGCCGGTCGGCGGCGGCGATGGCGTCCTGCCCCGCAGCGCGCAACCGCAGGCCTGTCGCCGTGAGGTGCAGTTCCGCGGTGCGACCACGGCCTGCCGGCGTACGGCGCTCGACCGCGCCGAGCGCTTCGAGTTGGCGGAGGGTCGCCTGCATGCTCTGCGCGGTGACGCCCGCCCGCCGGGCGAGTTCGCTGTAGGACAGGCCGGGCTCGCGGCCGAGGTGCCCGAGCGCGGACAGGTGCCGCAGGGTGAGCCCGTGCGCCGCGAGGTCCTGCTCGATCTCGGAACGCACCCGCCGACCCGTCGCCATGATCAGGAAGGCCGGACTGAGCGCGGGCACCTCCGCTCCGCCCGAACTCCCGTCCGCCATCCGCTCCGTCACCACGCCAGTCTCCCACCTGTCGCGGCGACACCGCGGGTTACAGCCGGACTGAAATTGGGCCGCACGGTCGCGATGATGTTGTGTGCTGGCAATCGCCTGGTCAGCGGTCGTGGGACGGAGTAGTAAGGGGCGCGGGGAGGTGGCATCGTGGCGGTGGAGCTGCGGGTGCTCGGACCGGTCGAGTTCCGGGTCGACGGCCAGGTGGTGGAGGTCGGGCACGCGCGGCAGCGGTGCGTGTTGGCGGTGCTGGTGGTGGAGGCCAACCGGGTCGTCACGGTGGAGCAACTGCTGGACCGGGTCTGGGCCGATCGCCTGCCCCACAAGGCCCGACAGCTCGTGAGCACCTACGTGTCACGGTTGCGCACCGTGCTCGCGGGCAAGGTCGCGATCGTGCGGCAGAGCGGTGGCTACGTCCTGCGGGTGGATCCGGACGCGGTGGACCTGCACCGGTTCCGCCTGCTCGTCGCGCAGGCTCACGGAGCCCCACGGGCACTGGCGTTGCTGGAGGAAGCGGCGGGGCTGTGGCGAGGCGAGGCGTTCGAGGGACTGGACTCGCCGTGGATCGCCACCGTCCGCGAAGGCCTGGCACGCGAGCGGTTCACCGCCGACCTCGACCGCGCGGACCTGGCCCTCGCCCACGGCAGGCACGCGGAGCTGACCACGGAACTGGAGAAGCGCGCGGAGGCGCATCCGTTGGACGAACGCGTGGCCGGGCAGCTGATGCTCGCCCTGTACCGCGGCGGACGCCAAGCCGAGGCGCTGCTGCGCTTCGACGGT
>DATMCA010000785.1:0-2874 GCA_035559015.1 Umezawaea sp.
CGGGTCGCAGTCGTCGGACTCGGTGGCGACCACGGCGCCGCGCGTGAGCACCACCAGCCGGGTCTCGGGCAGCCGCTCGTCGGCCAGCCACGTGCGCAACGTCGCCAGGACGTCCGCCGTGACCGCGTGCGTCCGCGTCGCGGTGTCGCCGGCGTCGGTCTCGACGGTCAGCAGTAGCACCTCGGCGGGCAGGCCGGACTCGGCGACGGCGGTGACGTCGTCGAAGACCGGCAGGTCGGTCCGGGTGCCGCCGACGGCCGCCCAGGTGAGCGGCGCCGCGCCGGAGGACAGCGGCAGCGCGGCCCACTCCAGGCGGTGCAGCGACCGGGCCGGGCCGGGGCCGCCGATCAGGTCGGCGGACGTCCGGTCGCGCCAGGTGACCGAGTCCACGCCTGCGACCGGGCTCCCGTCGGCGTCGGTCAGCAGCACCGACGCGCTGTTCTCCCCGGTCGGGGTGACCAGTGCCCGCACCACCGCGGCGCCGGTGGCGTGCACCCGCACCCCGCGCCACGCCGAGGCCAGGTGGCCGCGGGTGACGCCGGCGAGCGCCAGGGCCTCGTGCAGCAGGGTCGGGTGCAGGCCGAACCCGCCCGCGCCACGGGTGTGCTCGTCGGAAAGCCGCACCTCGACCGCCGTGGAGGCGTCGATCCGCTGTTCCGCGACGGGGTGGGCGGAGAGCAGGCCGGTGGCCACCCCGACCCACTCGTCGTCGGCGGCCCTGGCGTGCAGGGACACCGTGCGAGCGCCGTTCTCGTCCGCCTCGCCGACGCGGGCCTGCACCGACGCGAAGCCCGACTCCGGCACGGCCAGCTCGGCCCGCACCGCCAGCTCGGTCACGACCGGGCAGCCGACCTCACGGCCTGCCCAGGCGACCGCCTCCACCAAGGCCGCCGCGGGCAGCACCACGGCGTCCGCCACGGTGTGCTCGGCCAGCCACGGGTGCGTCGCCAGTGAGACCTGGCCGGTGAACAGCACCTCGTCGGTGTCGGCCAGCGCAACGGCTCCGCCGAGCAGCGGGTGGTCGCCCGGCCTCGGGCCGAACACCGCGGGCACGCCCGCGGACTCCAGCCAGTAGCGCTCGCGCTGGAACGGGTACGTGGGCAGGTCGACGACCTGCGCCCCGGTGCCCGCGAAGAACGCCGCCCAGTCCACCCGCACGCCCCTGGTGTGCAGCAGACCCAGCACCCCGACCAGCGTGCGCGGCTCGTCGTGGCCGTTGCGCATGGCCGGGAACGGCACCGCGTGCTCCACGCCCGCCGCCGCCATCGCCGACAGCACGCCGTCCGGGCCCAGCTCCAGCATCGTGCTGACGCCCTTGGCCTCCAGCGTGCGCACGGCGTCCAGGAACCGCACGGGCAGGCGCACCTGGTTCACCCAGTAGTCCACGGTGGACCACCGGTCGCCGGACTCGACCTCGCCGGTCACCGTCGACACGATCCGGATGGTCGGGCGGTGGAAGGTCAGCCCCTCGGCGACGGCCCGGAACTCCTTGAGCATCGGGTCCATCCGAGGCGAGTGCGAGGCCCGCCTGATCGCCAGCCGCTTGGTGTTGCGCCCGCGCTCCTTCCACAGCGCGGCAACGGCTTCCGCGGCGTCGGCGTCACCGGAGACGACGACCGACTGCGGGCTGTTGATGGTGCCGATGACCGCCCGGCCGGACTCCGGCAGCGTCTCGGCGATCTCCTGCTCGGTGGCCTGGATCGCGATCATCGCGCCGCCCTCGGGCAGGCCGCGCATGAGCCGACCGCGCGCGGTGACCAGCGTGGCCGCGTCGGGCAGCGAGAGGACCCCGGCGACGTGCGCGGCGATCAGCTCGCCCGCCGAGTGGCCGACGACGAAGTCCGGGTGCACGCCCCACGCCGCGAGCTGGCGGAACAGCGCGACCCCCACGGCGAACAGCGACGCGAGCGTGTAGTCGATCTCGTCCAGCTCGTCACCGGTCTCGATGACCTCCCGCAGCGGTCGGGGCAGGCCCTTGTCCAGCTCGTCGGCGGCCGCGTGGAACGCCTCCCGGAACACCGGGTACGTCTCGCAGAGCTCCTTGGCCATGCCGACGCGCTGCGAGCCGCCCCCGGTGAACATGAACGCGGTCTGGCCGTCGGCGCGGACGCCGCGCACCGCGTTGGGGCCGTCGGCGGCCAGCTCGGACAAGCCGCGCAGCAGCTCGTCGCGGTCGGCGGCCACGACCACGCCCCGGTGGGCGAGGGCGGACCGGGTGGTGGCCAGGGACAGCGCGACGTCGAGCCGGTCGACGTCGCCCTCGGCCAGCAGTTCGCCGATCCGGGCCGCGTGGGCGCGCAGACCCGCGACGGAACCGCCGGACAGCAGCCACGGCACCACCGGTGGCTCGACCACGGGCCTGGCGGCGGGCACGGGAACCGGGGCCGCCTGTTCGATGATCACGTGCGCGTTGGTGCCGCTGATGCCGAACGACGACACCGCCGCTCGGCGCGGCCCGTTCCCGCGGTCCCACTCGCGCTGCTCGGTCAGCAGCGCGAGCGCGCCCGAGGACCAGTCCACGTGCGGGGACGGCGAGTCGGCGTGCAGCGTGCGCGGCAGCGTCCCGTTCCGGATCGCCTGCACCATCTTGATGACACCGCCGACCCCGGCCGCCGCCTGGGAGTGGCCGATGTTGGACTTCAGCGACCCCAGCCAGAGCGGCCGGGCCGCGTCGTGCGCGGTGCCGTAGGTCGCCAGCAGCGCCTGCGCCTCGATCGGGTCGCCCAGCGGGGTACCGGTGCCGTGCGCCTCGACGACGTCGACGTCGGCCGGGGTCAGGCCCGCGTTCGCCAGCGCCTGCTGGATCACGCGCTCCTGCGACGGCCCGTTGGGCGCGGTGAGCCCGTTGGACGCGCCGTCCTGGTTGATCGCGGA
>DATMCA010000786.1:0-5607 GCA_035559015.1 Umezawaea sp.
GTCCTGCCGTCCGGCGGTACGGGGTGGGGCACACTGTGTGCGAGTGATCAAGGAGGAACACGCGTGGAGCCTGGTCAGGTCGAGTCACCGCTGTGGTGGCGCAAGCAGGTCGCCAGGGAGCTGGTGCAGCTACGCGACACCGCAGACGCCAGACTTGGACGCAAGGTCAGCGTCACCGAGGCCGCGAAGGCGCTGGGCTGTTCCGTCGGCAAGATCAGCGGGATGCACGCCGGTGACGGACGGCTGAACTTCCGCGACGTGCGCGACCTGACGATGCTTTACGGGACGCCTGCCGACGACGTCGAGCGACTCACGGAGTGGGCCAAGCGCTCAGCTCGGCCCAGCGGGTTCAAGGAGTTCGCCGCGGTAATGGGCGAACCGCTCGCCGAGCTGATCGGCGGCGAGGCCGAGGCCCACACGGAGATTGACTACGAGCACGGCCTCATGCCTGGGCTGCTCCAATGCGAGGCGTACGCGGAAGCTCAGGCCATCGCGTCCGGGATCGAACCGGAGCAGGTCGCCGCAGTAGTCGGTCTTCGCAAGAAGCGGCAGCAGCGCCTCACCGATGACGATCCTCTGACTTTGGAGGTTTTCATCGAGGAGTCGGTACTGCATAGGCCGATCGGCTCCACCAGCGTCATGCGAGTTCAGCTCAAGCACCTGTTGACGACGGGAACGCTGCCGAACGTCAACGTTCGTGTCGTGCGAACAAGGGTGGGATATCACCGTGCGTTGGGCGGTAGGTTCATCCTGTTGAGCTTCACCGACTTCCCGACCGCCATCTACCTCGAACAGCCACCGGTGATCGGTTCTCGTTACGCCGACGATCCAGCCCTGGTGGCTGAGTACCAGGAGAAGGTCGCGAGCCTTCGCTCGGTGGCAGAAGGTCTCGAGGAGTCCGCGGAGCTCATCGAAACGGTGATGGGTGATCTACCGCTGGAAGGTTGACGCAGATGACCTCAACGAGGTGGCGCAAGAGCACACGGAGCGAGGGCAAGGACGCGTGCGTTGAAATCGCCTACGGGTCCTTGGGGATCGCGGTGCGCGACTCCAAGAACACCTCGGCGGACGAGCAACTGATCTCCCTTGCTGCGTGGCGTTCGTTCCTCGCCAACGTTCGACACGGGATGTTCGACATCTCGTAGGGACCTGGACTGCTTGCGCCGCCAGGCAGTTACACCAGAGCGGTACCTCATCGATTCATCCCCTCGTGAGCTGCGAAGGCTGAGCGAGGTGGTGCAAGCAGAGCGTCGATGCGGTGAAGCGCCTCTCGCCCCTCAATGCCAATACGGGTGAGCCCACCGTGGTCAGCCGCTCGTATCGCACGTTGGATCTGGTGCGGCAGGCAATGAGCTTCGGCGGCGACTACCGCCGCCCGGAGGGCGTCTTCGGCTCCGTCCGGTCTACCAGCGACCAAGAGGACCTCTGCCGCGGTCACACGTTCGATGACGTGCCACTGCGGCGCGGCGGGAGCATTCGGCGATCCCGTATCCATGATCCGTGCCGCCTTGGGTGCGCGCCCCGTGGACACCAGGCCTCGCAGGTGGATCTCGTTGAAGGTGAACGGGTTGACCAACATGCTGTGCACCGCTACGCCGTCCAGCAGGCTTCGGTAGCCGCTGATCGCGGTGTCGAAGAGTTCGGGATCGCCAAGCTCACCTGCTGCGCGGGCTAGCAATGCGAGTGCGGCTCCGCGTCCTTCGGCATCGTCGGAGATGGCCGCCGCTCGGGCAAGATGAGCGACCGCGGCACGTGCGTGGTCTGCTTTGCGCAGCTCATTGCCGTGCATCCGCAGGGCGAGCGCCAAGGACGCTCTATCGTCGAGCCGCTCGGCTACCGCGAGCCCGCGGCCGGTCCAGCGTGCGGCGGCTGCCAGCCGCTCCTCGGGCAATACGGTGCCAAGCGACACTCCGAGGGCCGTGCGAGCGTGGCTGAGCAGGATCAGCGTGTCGCGTTCGGCATGGCCTTCGGCGATGCGGGCTTCCAGTCTGGCTACCAGGGGCCACAGCTCGTTGACCGAGTCGACGGCTCGACCGGCTTGGCGGGCGATCTCGGCCAGGCGGACGGTCGAGTCGCCGAACTGGATCATCGCGGCGAAGTCGGCGTCGTCGTGACTGGTCACGCCGAGGACGTGCGTAGGCAGGCCGAGCGCAGTGGCGATGTGGCGGCGGGTGGTCATGTCGTTGATGACGCGGCGACCGGTCTCAATCATCGAAACGTAGGTCTTGTCGTAGCCGAGCACTGTGGCGAGCTGTTCTTGGTTGAGCTGGTTGAGGCGCCGGTACAGGCGGAGGATCGTCGCCAGGTCACGGCTGCGCAGAGCACGGGCAGACTCCGGTGTCGACCACAACCAGACCGATGGGAGAAGTCGCCGAGCGGGCACCAGTGGGGGCCGGTGGCGAGTCACCGCGTGGCACGTCGGGCACACCGGCTCGGCGGTAAGCCCACTCAGTGCGGCTCCGCACGCCTCGCACCGCCTGCCCGACACGGTCGTCTACCTCACGGGTTCCGTGCTCAGCCGCGTGAACCACGTAGTGATGGATCGTCGATACCCGTCCGGCATGGTCAAACCGTCCACCTCGTGTTCGGTGAACAGTCCGATTTCCTTGTGCTCGTGGGACAACACGGGCGCGGTGTCGCTATCGGGGTAGCAGCCGTAGGTCACGATGAACACGTTCTTCTCCGCGACGGAGATGTAGTACATCCAGGTGTCGAGGATCGGGCCTGTGGTGACGGTCCACCGGGTTTCCTCGGCGATCTCGCGAGCCACGCACTCCTCGGGGGTCTCTCCGGGCTCGATGCGTCCGCCCGGCAGTTCCCACTCGTCGCGCTCGTTCTTCAGGAGCAGCACCCTTCCCTCGCGCACCACGACGCCCTTGATCGAGATGGGGTAGGCGGGTTGGGTCGTCAAGGATGTCCTCCGAGGTCACTGGTGGTCGGTCATCCGGCAACGTAACACCGGCCGCCACCTCGTACGGCGGCGACGTGTTGACAATCTGTCACTGGACGTGGCTGACGGTGTCGGGTTTTCCTGATCTTCATGGAACGACTTGGCGAAGGTGGGACGAGGACTGGTTCGGTCATGAACCGCCGCGGCGACCCGGAGCACGATCACGTGATCACCGCCCTGGCCACGCATGGACTGGCCTTGATCGACAACGTCACCACTCGCGCGGACTTGCTGCGGCTGGCTCGGTCGATCGCGCTCACGATCCCTCATCGTGACAGCGACTCCGACGGTGTCACGACCCTGACCGACCTCGGTGAGGCCGCGGTCCCGAGCGGTTTCGCCGGGTTCAGCGCGAGTGCGTTGGCCCCTCACACCGACTGCTCCGGCACAGTCAGTCCTCCGGCGTTGCTGATGATGAACTGCTCGATGGGGGCGACGTCCGGCGGTCGGTGTGTGCTCGTTGACGGCCAGGCTGTGCACGACCACCTGGCGGAGTTCGAACCTGAAGCGATCGGCGCGTTTCACGCACAGCGATCGGTGCTGTTCGGAGGCGCGAGCGGGCACCTCGGCTCCATCCTCACCGACGTGGGAGGGGGTCGTGTGGTCCTCCGTCTTCGGTTGGACGAACTTGCGCGGTTCTCGCCCAAGGTGACGCGTTGGCTTCCTGCGCTGCGTGAAGTGATAGAGCGGCACGCTGTCGAGTTCGACTTGGCAGTCGGACAGGGCTACATCCTCGACAACCACCGCTGGCTGCATGGCAGGACGGCATTCACCGGGCGGCGCGTCGTGCATCGCATCCATGGCGACCCGCTGCCGGAACTGGGCGTCGTCACAGGCTTGCGTTCGACAACCTCACCGGATGCGACGTGAACGAGGAAGCAGCGGTTGCCGCTTACCCCGCGCTTGCGGGCGTCGTCGGCCTGCGCGAGGCGGGCTGGACGTTCGTGCACCGCAACGTCGTCGACCACGTTCCCACGACAATCGAGGGCTTCCGGCTGTGGCCCGGCGGCTGGATCGACGCGGTCCGCGTCCTGGGTGACGCGGAGGCGATGGCGCTGCGCACCGACAGTTCCGAACCGCCGGGCGTCGTCTGGGAGAAGACAGGCACGCTCGCTGACGTCACCGAGGCGTTGCAGGCCTTGCCCGCCCCCGATCATCCCCTCGCGCCGCGGCTCGTCCGGGGGATCGGTCCGCCCTTGCGAATCACGATGACCTGGAACGGAGTGACACGGTGACATCAACCTTCACGAATTCGCCTACCGACGAGTTGATCTCGACTGGTGTGCGGAGCCGCCTGATCATGCAGTTGGTCATCGAGCACAGCGGCATGACCGGTGACGAGGCCGCTCGGATCGTGAACCAGGCGGTGGCGTTCCTCAAGACGTGCGTCGACCACCCCGGTCAGCACCTCCGGCCGAGCAGGAAGGTCGACCTCGGATGGCACCAGTTCATCCTGAACACCGTCGACTACGCCGAGTTCTGCCAGCGCGTGGCGGGGTATTTCATTCACCATGTGCCCGACGAGTTCACCTCTCCGCGTGGCGGGTCCGCCGAGACGATCAAGGCTTTGGCCCCTACGGTGGAGGCGATGACGGCCTCCGGGTTCGAGGTCGACGCCGAGTTGTGGTCGGTGGCGTCAGGCCAGTGCAGCCAGTGCTTCCAGGGGTGCACCAACTGCGGCCAGGGCGACGACGGCCGGTAGTTCGAGAACGAGGAAACGATGACCACCCGCCATGCCTGGGACGACCTGCCCGCCGGCGCCAAACAAGCAGTGGAAGACCGCATCGGACAGGTGCTGAAGACCGAATCGACTCCGGGTGGCCGCAACTCGGAGTTGTCGGAGACCCTGTGGACCGACCAAGGCCCCGTCTTCTGCAAGGGGATCTCGACGGACTCCCCCATCTCGTACATGCACCGGAACGAGATCGCGGTGAACCCGTTCCTGCCAGCGGGACTCGCTCCACGCCTGCTGTGGCATGTCGAGACCGTGGGGTGGCTGCTGCTCGGGTACGAGCACCTGTCCGGGCGGCACGCCGACCTCTCCTCCGGTTCCGAAGACCTCCCTCTCGTAGCTGAGGCCGTGACGAGGATCGGGGAGGTAGTTGATCTCCCGACGTCAGGTGTTCAGCGCTCGATGGGCGACCGATGGGGGCACGCATTGACGCGGGAACTCACCTCGTCACCCTTCATCACATCGGATCCTTGGTGCGCCGCCAACGACAGCCTCCTCGTGGAGATGGCAAACCGAGCACCGTCCTACATGGATGGAGGCAGCCTCATCCACTCGGATTTGAACCCCACCAACATTGTGGTGTCCGAACTCGCACAGGTCGTCGACTGGGCGTGGTGGCAAGTCGGCGCATCGTGGTTCGACCCGGCATACCTGGTCATCCGCCTCATCGCCGAGGGCCACGACCCGGAATCAGCAGAGAACTGGGCACGGCAGTTCGACGGCTTCACGCAGGCCCCGCCCGAGGCGATCACCGCGTTCGCTGCTTCCACGGTCTGCTTGTGGGAGCGAAGGTTCCCCCGCACTGCGGCCACACAAGCTGCTCGCCGGTGGGTGCGCTACCGCATTCCGTGACCGGCGTCAGCCTCGACGGTTGACGAGGTGGTGTGCCGAGTCGTGGTCGAGGGCAGGATGGTCGGGTGTTGAT
>DATMCA010000787.1:0-2618 GCA_035559015.1 Umezawaea sp.
GCAGTGCCAGGGTGTTCACGAAGAACCCGACCAGCGGCGCGAGATCGGCGTGTGTGCGCCCGGAAACCGGGACGCCCACGGTGAAGTCGCGTTCGCCGGACCGGCGGGCCAGCAGCAGGAAGTACACGGCCAGGTAGACCATGAAGTCGGTCGCCCCGACCTCCGCGCGGACCCGGTCCAACCCGGTCAGCGCGTCGGCGGGAACCGTGCGCGAACTCGCCTCGAACGGCGCGGAACCGCCCGGCCCGCGACCGCTCACCGAGCGCGGCCACGGCGGGGGCGCACCGTCGAGCGCCTGCCGCCAGTGGTCGAGGTCGCCTTCCACCTGCCGCTCGACCAGCTCGCGGTGCCACACCGAGTAGTCCGCGTACCGGACGTCCAGCGGCGCCAGCCCGGCACGGGCCGGATCGCCGCCCGCCCGGTACAGCGCCCAGAACTCCTGCTCGAAGACGTCCGAGGACCACTCGTCGATCGCGACGTGGTGCGCCACGAACAGCACGACGTGCCGGTCCGGCGCGACGCGCCACACGGTCGCCCGCAACACCGGACCGGCGCTGAGGTCGAACGGCCGCCGCGCCTCCCGGTCGACAAGCCCTGCTACCTCGGCCTCGCCGGCCTCCAGCACGGTCAGACCGCTCCGGGCCGCGGTGCCGACGCTCTGCACCACCCGGCCGTCCTCGTCGACGTGCAGCGTGGTGCGGAAGGACTCGTGCCGCTCGACCAGTGCCTCCACCGCCGCCTCCACCGCGGCCACGTCGAGATCGCCACGCACCTCGTAGCCCCACGGAACGTGGTACGTCGGGCTCTCCGGGGCGAGCTGCCAGAGGAACCACTGCCGCTCCTGCGCGTGCGAGGCGGGCAGCTCACTCCCCTCGACGCGAGGGATCCCGGCGACGACGCCCGCCGCGGCGCCCCGGTCGACCAGCTCGGCCTGACCGGCGATGGTCGGGTGCGCGAACACCTCGTGCAGCGCCAGATCAGCGCCCAGCTCGGCCCGGACCCGCATCGCGAGCCGGACCGCGAGCAAGGAGTGCCCGCCCAACGTGAAGAAGTCCTCGTGCACACCGATGTCCGCCAGGCCCAGCACCGCCTGCCAGGCGGTGGCGATTCCCCGCTCGGTCGCGTTCCGCGGAGCCACCACGTCCCGGCCGAGGAGCTGCGCCTCGACGTCGTCCGGCACGGTCAGCGCCTTGCGGTCGAGCTTGCCGCCGACGGTCATCGGCAGCGCGTCCACCGGCACCAGCACCGTCGGGATCGCCGCGGCCGGGAGCAGGTCCGCCAGGTGCTCGCGGATCCCGTCCCGGTCGAGGACGGACCCGTCCGCCACGACCAGGTGGGCGACCAACCTGAACCGCCCGCTTGCTCCGACGCGATGGGCGACGACCGCTGCCGCGTCGATGGCGGAGTGGCCGCGCAGCGCGGCTTCGACCTCTTCGGGTTCCACGCGCTGGCCCTGGATCTTGACCTGGTGGTCGTTGCGCCCCAGGAACTCGATCTGTCCGTCGACCGTGAAACGACCCAGGTCACCGGTCCGGTACAGCCGACTTCCCGGCTCACCCCACGGATCGGGCACGAACACCGCCGCCGTCGCACCCGGACGTCCCGCGTAGCCCCGGCCCACACCGGGGCCGCCAACGACGATCTCGCCGACCGCCCCCGGCGCGACCAGGCCCAGGGTCTCGTCCACCAGGTGCACCCGGACGGTCCCGAACGGCCGCCCGATCACCGGCGTCCCGTGCTCGCCGATGTCCGCGCAGGTCGCGTCCACCGTCGTCTCGGCGGGTCCGTACAGGTTCTGCGCGATGACACGGGGGTGCGCGCGGAACGCCTGCCACAGGTCGGGCGGGCACGCCTCGCCGCCGACGGCGATCAGCTTCGGCGGGTGCGGTGCGTCCAGCAGGCCCGCCTCCACCATCACCTGGATCTGCGAGGTGGTGGCGTCGACGACGTCCACCGCCCGTGACGGGTCCTGGGCCAGCTCGACCAGGTGCCGCGGGTCCCGCCCTTCGGCACCGGACAGCACGTGCAGCCGGTGGCCGTCCAGCAGCGAGAGGATCTGGCTCAGGAAGAAGTCCGAGATGAACGCCGACGTCCCGGTCACCACCCGAGCCTGTTGGCCGACCGCGATCCCGGCCCGCCGCATCCGGGGCAGCAACAGGGTTTCCGCGAAGTTGGCGAGGTTGCCGTGGTCGACCATCACGCCCTTGGCGCGGCCCGTCGACCCCGACGTGAACATCACGTACGCCAGGTCCCTCGCACCCACCCGAGGAAGATCCACCTCCGGCGCGTCGGCGTCCGAGTCCGGCGACAGGGTCGGCCACGAGCCGGGCAGGGCCGAGGTGTCCCGCGACAGCACGACCGCCGGGACCACGTCCGCCACCATCAGGGCCAACCGCGCCGCGGGCAGTTCCGGGTCCAGTGGCAGGAACGCGCCACCGGCCTTCCACACCGCCCACACCGCGATCACGGCCGCTACTCCGGGCCGCAGGTGCAGACCCACCACGTCACCACGCCGCACACCGGCCGCACCGAGCCGCCGGGCCAGCACCTCGCTCCGCAGGTCCAGCTCCGCGAAGCTCAGCCGCTCGTCACCCGACTCCACCGCGAGCGGGTGGGGC
>DATMCA010000788.1:0-3204 GCA_035559015.1 Umezawaea sp.
TCCCGGCCGACGTCGCGAGTTCCGAAGTCCTGTTCGCGGACGCCGTCCGCGTGCACGACCACCTCGCCGGTGTGGTGCGCCCCTCGGGCCACGACCTGTGGTTCACCTGCGCGATCGACGACACGTACATCAACGTCGCCGATCCGGAGCCGTCCGAGCAGTACTGGGAGGTCCTCCAGCAGTACGCGCAGGCCCCGACCGTCTACCCGCCCGTCGGGCCGCCGCCGACGACGAAGCGGTTCCCGGCGCTGACGGGCGAGGCGTTGGCCACGACGTACCGCGACGCGCTGAACACGGTCAGGTGCCCGTCGGGTTTTTTCGTGATGTTCGAGAAGATAGCGCCGCTGGGAATCCGGACCAGGGTCGTCGACCCCAATGATTCGGCGCTGGGCGACGTTTTCCCGGTCACCCTCTGGGAGGACTCCCTTTCGCTCACCACGTCGGTCGAGGCGGACGGCACGAAATGGTTGGCCCCGTTGCCGGAGAAGTCCCCGTTCCTCCCGCCGGTGACCTTCACCGTCCAGTTCGAGGGCATTCTCGTCCTCACGCTCTCGGTCAACTGGTCGCGGTGGACGGACAAGGGGACGGGCGAGCACGGACTGGTGCAGGCCGCGCTGGACTCGCTGCTGGCGGACGGCTGGCAACCGCGGTCGGGCGCCAAGCACTTCACCCTCTAGGCGGGAGCCGATCCCGTCCCAACTGGCCACCCGGAAAGGTCCCATCCGGAGTGCGCGACGGCCGTCACCTGCCGGAACGCCGGTGGAACGACGTGGCGCACCCCGGGAACGGTTGGCACCGGGCCAACTGGCCGACGGCGCCGTAGCCGGGCCGTTAAGATCGGCGCACCGGTAGTCCGGGGGGATTTCGAAGGGGTGCACGACGGATGAGCCAGCCGAACACACCGCTGAGCGAGCAGGAGCAGCAGCAGCTCGTTCGGCAGATCGGACGGGCGATGCTGCCCATGCTCCCGCAGGGGTGGCAGAAGGTCCGCGCCGAGTACCGGGCGGCCGGACGGCACATCGAGGTCGACATGGCGGTGGCGGGGCCCGACGGGCAGCTCCAGCCGGTTCGACCTCCCATGGACGTGGTGACGCTGCTGGGGCAGTTGCGGGCGGGTATGCACTCGGCCGAGCGGGGCACGTGGCTGACCGCGGTGTACGAGCTGGAGGCGCCCAGCGCCTTCACGGTGGACTTCAACTCCGAGGACGAGCCGGGGTGGCGCAACCCGCCGCCGCCGATCGGGCTCCAGGACGAGCTGCGGACGTTCCCGCGCGCCGACGTGCGGATCCCGAACTGGTGGCGGCACCGGATCGGCATGCCCCCGCTGGAGGCGCCGGTCGACACGCCGCCGGGCGGCATCCCCGTCCCGCTGCGGACGGCGCGGGTGTACGACGGGAAGGCGCCCAACGGGCGGCCGTTCGTGAACCGGCCTCCGGTGGACCCGCGGATGCGGGAGCAGCTGACGGCGTTCCTGGAGGGCGCGCCGGTCGTGCTGGCGGCGCGGAACCTGGACGTCGACGAGTTCTCTGCCGGTGAGCAGGACGTTCCGCTGAACTTCCGCACGGACGGCACGTGGATCTGGGCGGGTGCGGTGCCGCACTACCTGCGCAAGTACGGGTTGCCGCCGGAGCCGGAGTTCGTCGCGCACATCGTGCGGCTGGGCTTCCAGCCGCCGGTCGTGGACGAGGCGACGAAGGAAGTCGCGGTCTCGCTGATCACGGGTCAGTGAGGCGGAGCACGGCCTCACCGCGCGGCGAGAGCCGGTAGCCGACCTCCAGGCTCTCGGTGAGGCCGAGTTCCTTGAGCCTGCGCACCTTCTGCTTGAACCTCGGGGTGTCCAGGCCGACCTCCGCCGCCAGGTCGGCCGCGCGCACCCCCGGCGACCGCTCGATCAGCCGCAGGTACCGCCCCGACCAGTCCATCCGGGACAGTCGGGGAAGGACTTCCCCGACGCCGGAAACGTTCGAGCGCAAAGCGATCCGCGGATCCTCGCCGACGAAGCGCAGCGCGATCCGGTACAGGTCACCGGGTCGTGCGTCCACTTCGGACTTGAGCGCGGCGAGCGTCGGGTAGCCGGCTCGCCGCGCTTCCGCCGCCGTCGCCCTCGGCACGACGTCGACCGCGTCGACGGCCAGGACCCCGACCGCGGTGCGCAGGGTGGAACCCGGTCGCACCGCCGGCCTGCGCCACCGGCGGAACGCCAGGTCGACGGTTCCCGCGACGATCCCTTCCAGCACGGCTAGGCGGATCAGCATTCCGCCATTCTCCCGTGTTGCCGTTTCCCCCGGCAGTGCCACGATTGAGGCGGCGATGATCCGATCGGGGAGGCACGCGATGAGGGAAATGCTCGCCCGCCGCTGGTGGCTGTTCGCGTTGCGGGGCGGTTTCGCCATCCTGTTCGGGCTGCTGGCGCTGATCTGGCCGGGTCTCACCCTGGTGGCGCTGGTCGTCCTGTGGGGCGCGTACACGCTGGTCGACGGCGCCACCGAGCTGTACCTGGCCGTCACGCACAAGGACTTCGCGCACGGCGTTCTCGGCGCGGTGGGCGTGGTCGCCGGCCTGGTCGCGCTGTTCTGGCCGGGCATCACCGCGCTGGTGCTGCTCGTGGTGATCGCGGTGTGGGCGATCGTCGGCGGCGTGCTGGAGATCGTCACGGCGGTCCGGCTGCGCAAGGTGATCGAGCATGAGCGGTTCCTCGCGCTGAGCGGCGTGCTGTCCGTGGTGCTCGGGATCATCCTGCTGTCGACGCCGAGCACCGGTGCGCTCGCGCTCGTCGTCACGATCGGCGCGTTCGCGATCCTCTGGGGGATCGTGCTGGTGCTGCTCAGCCTCCGGCTGCGGAAGTTCGCGTCAACAGCGGCCTGAGCCGCAGGTCCAGCGGGTCCGGCCGGGTGAGGGACACGGTGGCGAGCGCCGAGACGGCGACGACGAAGACCAGGTAGAACCACGAGTACAGCCCCGTGTCGCCGTCGGGGAACGTCACCAGCAGCAGCACGCAGGAGAAGAACACGACGGCCCGCAGCCCGGTCAACGTCCACGCCAACCCCGCGCCGAGCACCAGCGCCCAGCTGAAGTACCAGGGCAGGGTGGCCGGGGAGAGCAGTGCGACCGCGAGCATGGTCAACGCGGCGTGCCGGATGGCGTTGGGGCTGCCATCCTCGGCCGCGCGCCACTGCCGCCAGGCGATGTAGACCAGCAGCAGTG
>DATMCA010000789.1:0-5340 GCA_035559015.1 Umezawaea sp.
TAGCTGATGACGACGTCGAAGAACCGGTTCTCGTCCAGCGCGCCGGTGTCGGACAGCTCGGGCTCACGCGACTCGCGGCCCGC
The DNA here is from genome assembly GCA_035559015.1 of Umezawaea sp. Taxonomy (GTDB): domain Bacteria; phylum Actinomycetota; class Actinomycetes; order Mycobacteriales; family Pseudonocardiaceae; genus Umezawaea. Next base: position 84 of record DATMCA010000789.1, read on the forward strand.
GTTCGCGGCCAGTTCGCGCAGCTCGGCGTAGGGGAACTCGCTCTGCGGGTACCGGTACAGCACCTGCATCCACGAGTGCGTGGGCGTTCCGTCGGTCACCCACCAGTACTCCTTGGCGTCCTCGCCGTGGTTGCCCTCGTTGTTGGTGAGCCCGAAGTACCGCTCCTTCAGGATCGGGTCGACCCCGTTCCACAGCGCCAACCCGAGGTTGAGGAACCCGTGCACGTCGCAGATGCCCGCGATCCCGTCCTCACCCCACCGGTACGCACGGGCCCGCGCGTGGTCGAACGGGAATGACGTCCAGGCGTCACCTGATGCGGAGTAGTCCTCGCGGACCGTCCCCCACTGGCGTCCCGCCAGGTAGGGCCCCCACAGGCGCCAGGGCGCATCGGGTGAGTCCGACGCGGCGAGCCTCAGCCGCTCGGTCCTCTGCCGTTGCTCGTTCACCGGACCAGTGTGCGGCATCGATCCAGATAGTCCGGTTACCGCAGCGTTATGTGTGTCGGGCGGGACCGCGCGGCCCCGCCCGACAGCGGATCAGCCCTGCTCGTTCATCAACTTCGCCTGCCAGTCCAGCGGTAGCGCCGCTGCGGGCTCCTCGGCTTGCCTTCCGCTGTGACGAGGCCTTCTCGGATCAGGTCTTCGATCTGGCTCAGCACGGTCGGCCGTGAGTAGCCCGTTGCTTCGGTCAGTTCGCTGGCCTTGGCACTCCCGCGCGCCTCGAGAACGGCTCGCACGTCACGACCGGACGATGACTCCTGGTCGATCGTGAACAAGTCCGGCATGGCTGTGGAGGCTCCGAGCGAGTAACTCGCATAACGCCTTCCTCCCGTTCGGACGGCCAATCCCCTGGTCACGAGGTCTCGAAGGATCGCGGTCGCCTCCGAGTTGGTGGCCCCGAACTCGCGCAGCGCCGCATTGCTGATGGGCTGTCCGTGGTACATGGTCGCCAGCGCCAATTCGTGGACTTGGGTGAGGCCCGGCTCGTTGAGTTCGCCCAGCCATCGGCGGGTCTCGGAGTCGAGGAGTTCAGAGCGGCTGAATTCGACTTCGAACCTGGCAGGCACGTTCCTGAACGTCGGTCTCGTCATACCCGACCGCCTGAGTTCTCGGATCATCGAGGGGACGCCCGACGCGCGGTTCTCGGCGACAAGTCGATCACTACCCGGCAAGTACGTATCCGACAACAACGACGCCAAGAAGGAGTTGCGAGATGACGACACGCCTTCCGATCCCAGTTCCTCCAAGACGACTGGTCCGAACAATCCGCCAGGGCTTCGAACCGACAGGCGGTCCGGGTACAGGTCCACCTGTACTTGGGTACCACGGGTCACCGGGCTGTAGTCGCGGTGGAGCAGGGCGTTCACCACTGCTTCCCTGACTGCTTCAAGCGGGTAGTCCAACCTCTCCAGCCGGCCTGAGGAGTTGACGTAGCTCCGCACCCGCATGTGCCGCCGAAGCACTGCCACCGTCTCCGCGACCTGGTCGGGGATCGGCCCGCGGATCACCGGGTTGTCCTCGAACCTGGGTGCGTTCTCGGCAGGAAGGTCGCTCCCGTGCACCACCAAGGAGATCGTCAGCTGGGGGAAGAACTGCTGTGGGTACACGCCGAACGTCAACAGTCCGCCCAAGGAGGGGACGAGCACTCCTTGATCATTTCGGACCAGCACGCACAACCGCTCAAGGCATTTCTGCTCATCGATGTCCCTGAAGGCTCGTGAGGTCGCTCGCACTCGTTCGATGGTCCGGAGCAGTGCGGTGCGATCCAGGTCGGCCACCGTCGCTTCGGGCATGGGCTCCAGGTCGTAGCGTGGCTGGCCGCGGTTGGCGATCGCCAATCCGACCTCGGCCTGGGTCATTCGCCGGTCGCCATCGCCAACTCGAACGTACGACCCCGTCGCGATGCCCTTGGCCTCGATGAAGCACGGTTTGAGATCCGACGGTACGGGGTCGACCTCGGCAACGACGAGAGCGTGGCCGTCTACCTCGACGATTTCGGTCGCGATGCGGAGCGGTGGCTGGAGTGCGTCGCAGGCGAGAGATGCAAGGTTGTCACGCAGTTGTGCGGGGTTGGAAAGGTCGACCAGGGCGAAGCCATTGGACTCGTCCACGCCGAGAACGACGATTCCGCCATTGGTGTTCGCGAACGCCGAAAGTGTTTCGGCGATGTTCTTGGGCAGTCCGCCGGCGGCTGATTTGGCCTCGACTTCGCTCGGCTCTCCTCCTATGCGGCGGAGCCTGTCGATGAGCGAACCAAGGTTCGAGACGTCCAATCGCCTTGCCCTCCGCATCAACTCTCAAGTACATGCAAATCGACTTAAGAGTACTTTAGAGTTTGATGCGCCGAGCTGCGGGTGGGGTCGACACCCGGTGACCCCACCCGCATCTGATCAGCCCTGCTTGGCGTGCGCGTCCAGCACCAGCGCGACGGCCTCCGTGACCTTCCTCGCCTGCTCCAGGTGCAACGACTCGTCCGGCACGTGGCAGTTCGAGTCCGGGCCGACCGCGCCCGTGACCAGGAACTGCGCCTGCGGGTACGCCGCGTGCAGCAGCCCCATGAACGGGATGGAGCCGCCGAGCGCGACCGTTCGCCAGGGGCTGCCGAAGACGTCGTCGGCGGCCTGGTCCAGGGTCTCGCGGAGCCACGGCGCGAGGTCGGGGGCGTTCCAGCCGCCCGCGGCCTCGACCCGGCTCAGCTCGACGGTCGCGCCGTACGGCACGTCGGTCGTGATCAGCTCCTTCACCGCTTCCAAAGCCACGGCGGAGTCCACGGTCGGGGGGAGGCGGAAGCTGAGCAGCAGCGTGGTGAACGGCCGCAGCACGTTGCCCGCGTCGTCCAGCGCCGGCAGGCCCTCGGCGCCGGTGATGGACAGCGTGGGCCGCCATCCGCCGTTGAGGGCGAGTTCGACCTCGTCCTTGTCCACCGCCGTGGTGCCGCCCGCGAACGGGACGGTCGCGGTCAGCGTGCCGGGCACGGCGGCCACGGCTTCGCGCACCTCGGCCAGCCGGTTCTCCGGGATGTCGACGTGCATCTCGCGCACCAGCACCTCGCCGGTGGTCGCGTCCTCGACGCGGTCGAGCAGCAGCCGGGCGATCCGGAACGAGCTGGGCACGATGCCGCTGGCCATGCCGGAGTGCAGGCCGCTCTCCAGCACGCGCACGGTCATGCCGACCTGCACGAGGCCGCGCAGCGACGTGGTCAGCCACATCCGCTCGTAGTCGTTGCCGCCGGAGTCCAGGCACACGACCAGCGACACGTCGCCGAGCTTGTCGCCCAGGTGCTCCAGGTACGCGGGGAGGTCCGGGCTGCCGGACTCCTCGCTGGTCTCCAGCAAGATCAGGCACCGGCCGTGCGCGCCACCGGCGGCGTGCAGCGCCTCCAGCGCGGCGATGGCGGCGTACCCGGCGTAGCCGTCGTCGGCCGCGCCCCGCCCGTAGAGCCGGCCGTCCTTGAGGACCGGCGTCCACGGGCCGAGGCCCTCCGACCAGTCGGCGACGGGCGGTTGCTTGTCGAGGTGGCCGTAGAGGACGGTCGTGCCCTCCACGGTGCTGCCGCTCGCCGGCACGTCCACGAGCAGCAGCGGCGCGTGGCCGGGCAGCTCGTGCACCTCGGTGGTCAGTCCGGGCAGGTCGCGGGTGGCGATCCAGGCCTGGACGTGCTCGATGGCGGCCGCGAGGTGACCGTGCTCGGCCCACTGGGGGTCGAAGGCCGGTGAGATCGCGGGCACGGTCACCAGTTCGGACAGGCTCGGGAGGATGTCGTCATCCCACAGCCCACGGACGGTACGGGTCAGCGCTGAACGGTCCACACTCCCGATCCTGTCACGAACGGCGCAGGTCAGCCGAAGGCGATCGTCCTCCAGTTCGGCACGTCGTTCGGTCCGAGTGCCCTGGGCAGGACCGCCATCCGGTCGACCGCTCCGGTGAGCCGCTGGCCGCCGTCCTGGTCCGCGCCGAACCGCAGTTCCCTGGTCGCGCACGCGGTGATCCCGCCGGTCGTGACCTGCGCGGTCGCCGCCTGCCGCCCGTCGAGGTAGACGGTGACCACGCCGTTCAGGAGCGTCACGACGATGTCGACATAACGACCTGTCGGCACCACCGCGGCGGTCGTCACCCCCGCGCCCGCGCCGATGAACCGCACCTGGTTGGACGGCGTGAGGTCGATCAGCACCCCGTCCGTGCCGGGGTTGCCGGAGGGTTGGGAGTCGAACAGCCGCCGGTAGGTCCCGGACGTGGTGGCCTTCACCTCCGCCGCGAACGTGGCCTGCGGGAGCCGTCCGAGCGTCGTCGGCTGGGTGCGCAGGTACCGGTTGCCGTCGAGCAGCAGCGCCGTGCCGGTCGGGCCTTCGGCGCCGTACGCCGCCCCGCCCTGCACGGTGGCGTGCCGCGCGTTGCGGGATCGGTCGGTAACGGTGTTACCGGACTGTGGGTCCCACGCGACCACGGCCGTGTCCGCCGCGGGCTCGCCGCACCCGCTCGTGGCCACGTACCGGCGGCCCGCCTGCGCGGTGAACGTCACCGAGTCGCCGTTCGCCGTCACCGGCACGGTCTGCCCGGTCGTGGCGTCCACCAGCCGGTAGCCCTGCCGGAACAGTCCGTTCCGGACGGTCAGCGGCCCGTTGTTGGACGCGGTCACCCCGATCTCGGTGGCCGATCCACCGGACCAGCGGACGTCGACCGTCGTGCCGCCACGGGCCTTGAGCCCGGCGTACGAGCCGCTCGGCCACGAGGACGGCAGCGCGGGCAGCACGTGCACGACCCCGTTCTGGCTCTGCAGCAGCATCTCCGCCACCCCGGAGGTCGCCCCGAAGTTGCCGTCGATCTGGAACGGCGGGTGCGTGTCCCACAGGTTCGCCAGCGTGCTGCCGGTGAGCTGCTCGGACAGCATCTTGTGCGCGTGGTCGCCGTCCAGCAGCCGGGCCCAGAAGTTGATCTTCCACGCCTTGCTCCAGCCCGTGCCGCCGTCACCGCGCGCGGTCAGCGAGACCTTGGCGGCGTTGGTCAGCGCCGTGGTGTTGAGCTGGTTGCCGGGGAAGAGGCCGAACAGGTGCGACACGTGCCGGTGCGTGTCGGTGGGGCTGTCCCAGTCCTCCTTCCACTCCTGCAACTGGCCCCACGACCCGATCCGCGTGCCGGGGTCGAGCCTGGTCAACTCCTGCCGCACCTCGTCGCCGAACGCCGCGTCACCCACGAGCCCCGCGGAGTTGACGACGTTCGTGAACAGGTTCCAGACGATCTGCTGCGACATCGCCGCGCC
>DATMCA010000790.1:0-2824 GCA_035559015.1 Umezawaea sp.
GAACTCGAAGTGCAGGCGTTGTCCGTGCCACCAGGGGATGGTGGTGTCGGGTGGCAGGCTGGCCTGGCGCAGGACGGGTGAGTAGGCGCGGCGGTCGATGCGGACGGTGACCTTGTCACCGGTGGTGGTGATGGTGCCGGAGCTGTCGAGGAAGCGCCGCTGGAGGGTGTCGGGGGTGGCGGTGGCGTAGCCGGCGCCGAGCCGGGTCCGGAACGCGGCGAGCAGGGCCTGGGCCAGGACGCAGAGCATGATGTCCAGATCGACGTTGAGGTTGACGGTGCTGGACAGGGCGTCGGCGCAGAAGGAGCGGATGATCTCGGCCAGGCGCTGCTCGATCGTCATGCGGCGGGCGTACTGGCTGATCAGTTTCTTGACGCTGGCGTGGTGGTCGTTGGTGATGATGACCGTGGCGGCGTCGCGGCCCAGACCGGTGACGACGAGCTGGCGGACGGTGCCGGGGTAGCTGGTCAGCGTGACGGCCTTGTCCTCGTGGACTTTCGGCTTGTTGTGCGGGCCGGGCCGGTCCAGCGTGATCGTCTTGAAGTCCGCCGGGGTGAGGGCGTTGATGTGGCGGACCAGGGCCGGGGAGCGCATGCGCAAGGTGAGGAACTTGACGCCGCGGGCGTCGAGCTCGCCGAGCACGGCCTGGTTGGTGACTTTCTGGTCCATGACCAGCATCGCCGGGTCGGTGCCGGACACGGCCTTCCAGTGGTTGCAGAACGCGATGACCTCGCGGTGCTGGGTGGCCTTGGAGATGTCGGCGTTGGCGTAGACCAGGTTGTGCGTGCCGCTGTCCTGGGCGAAGAAGGTCAGCACCGATCGGGCGCGCTGGGACCGGGTGGGCACGTAGTGCTTCTCCAGGGCGGGGTCGGCACCCCAGTGCATGACGGCGTGGAAGTCCAGGTCGAAGATGCCCTCGTCGCTGCCGGCCAGCCCGGCCGCGACGAGCTTGGCGTCCAGGGCGGCCAGGAAGTCGCGCTGGTGATCGTGGGTAAGGCGGTAGGAGTACTCGGTGAGGGCGGACTTCTTCGGCAGGATCGCCAGCCCGGCGAACAGCGCGCTGGCCGGGTCGTCGAGCAGATCGTCGACGTGGCTGACCCGGCGGGTGGCGGTGAGCTTGAGCGCCAGCAGGGACAGCAGCCAGCTGACGGCGGGGATGACGCGGGTGCCAGGGTAGCCGGCCGTGCGGGCCAGGGCGGGCAGGTCCAGGGCGACCAGGTCCGGGACGGCCAGCAGCAGCCCGGCCAGCCGCGTGGTGGCCGCGGCCGGGAACGCGGCGAAGTCGATGACCTTGGCGCGGGGCAGTGTCGTGTCCCGTCCCGGGGTGGCCGGGCTGATGCTGGCCTCGGGCTCGGGGTGACGCAGCAGCCGCCCGAAGCCTTCCTCGGCCAGGATCTGCCCGACCCCGGTGCGGTTGAGCGGCGTGCCCTCCGCGGTCAGCCGCCTGCTGATCTCATGGACCGACAGGCCCTCGCGGCGCAGCGCGATGACCCGGCCGCGGGCGGCCTCCTTCTTCGGGGCGCTCTTGCGGCCCGGTCGGCGCGGCTCGGCGAACAGCTCCAGCTTGCCGGCCCGGAAGTCGCGGACCAGTGATGCCAGCGCCGACGGGGAGTACCCGAACCGGGCTGCGGCCTGGGCCAGCGGCGCGCCCTCCAGCACGTAGGCGCGGACCGCCTCGTACCGGCGCTGGTTGACCTGTGTCGGGTTGCGGAGCGCTTCCCAGCCCCGTTTCGGGGCTGGTTTCGCTGTCATTCCGGCTGTCTACCATATGCACTGTCGCATATCGCGGATGTGAGCGGCGACGCGCCGACGACGAGTTTCTCTCTGTTTCCGCTGCTCACAGCCGTGTCCCGCGGGCTCATCTCGCGCTGAAGTCGCTGGGCGAAGCTGATCACGCTGGGCGCTCCGGTGAGCCGTGGAGTCCACATCAGCAGCTTTACTGGCCCCGAGATCGAGGCACCGGTATGTGACCCTAATACCGACCGACGCAGGTCAGAGCAGCCTGCGGTAACCCGAGAGTTCCGGCCACCAAGGGCCGAAACCGCTGCACGGAAGGCCGCGTTAGCGGCGCGCCCGGAGGTAGTTCGCCACCACCTCGGCGCCCAAGCCGTCCAGCGTCGGCGCCACGACCTTCCCCCCGCACCGCCGCGCCACCGAGTCGATGAACCGCGCCAGCCGCGGGTCGTCGCCGAGCCGGAAGAACGTGAACGACGCGCGCAGGCCGGTCAGCCGGTCCACCTCCCCCACGGTCGCCGCCAGGGTCTGCGGGGACGGCGGGTAGTCGAAGGCGGCGAAGCCGTCGCGCTCGAGGTGCGCGGTCGGCTCGCCGTCGGTCACCACGAGCACGACGGGCTGGGCGTCCGGGTGCCGCTTGAGGTGTTGGCCGGCCAGCATCAGGGCGTGGTGCAGGTTCGTGCCCTGCTCGTAGGCACCCTCCAGGCCGATCAGCTCACCCAGCGCGACATCCCGGGCGTGCCGGCCGAACGTGATCAGCTTCAGCGCGTCGCCGCGGAACCGGGTGGAGACGAGCTGGTGCAGGGCCAGCGCGGTGCGCTTCATCGGCACCCAGCGCCCGTCCTGGACCATCGACCACGAGGTGTCGACGCACAGGGCCACGGCGGCACGGCTGCGCTGCTCGGTCTCGACGATCTCCACGTCCGTGACGTCGAGCCGGCGCGGGTCGCCTGCCGCGCGGCGCAGGGCGGCGTTGGTCAGGGTGCGCGGGACGTGCCAGGCCTCGGTGTCGCCGAACGCCCACGGCCGGGTGGCGCCGGTGGCGTCGCCGGCCGCCCCGGAGCGGTGCGTGTCGCGCTCACCGCGGCGC
>DATMCA010000791.1:0-13429 GCA_035559015.1 Umezawaea sp.
GCGTTCAGCACGGGCTCGACATCGCCACCGAGGCCGGCGAGGTAAGCCCTGGGGACACGGCATTTCGTGTCGTCGGTCCTGTCTCCAGGCGTGGTCAACCGCAGCAGCAACTGCCGTGTGAGGTCCTGCCGGGCCGGGGGCAGTCCGAGGTAGACCTGTTCGGCGGTGCGGGCCAGAGCGCTGCGGATCCCGCCCGCCGCTTGGTAACCGGCCAGGGTGAGGGTGTTGCCGCGCCTGCGGTGCCACGTCTCCCGCAACGCGTGGGAGACCAGCGGCAAAGCGCCGGTGCGACCGGCGGCATCGGCGACCAGTTGGGTGACCAGCGCCGATTCGACGGTGCAGCCCACCGCGGTCGCAGGGCGGGTGACGGCACGCCGGAACTCCTCGACGGTCATCACCCCCAGGAGGACCTGGGCGTCCTCCAGCGCTCCTGCCAGGTCCGGATGCCGGGCGCAGTGCGGGTAGAAGTCGGAGCGGAGGCCGAGCACCACGCGGACGCGGCTGGTCGCGGCCTGAGCAGCGGTGAGCAGGAGCGCGATGAACGCCGCTCGCGCGTCGTCGTGGCAGAGGGTGAACACCTCCTCGAACTGGTCGACCACGACGAGCAGATCGGCGTCGGCGGGTCGGTCGAGCAGCAGTTCACGGGCCAGCAGGTGCAGGGCGCGCGGATCCTCGGCGAGGTCGGTGCTCAGGAGTCCCGCCGGGCGGCCGGTCAGCCGGGACAGGTGCACGGCCAGTTCCTCCACCGGATCGGGCCCCGGCGTGAGCACGACTGCCCACTCGGCGGGGAAGGCCGGTAGCAAGCCCGCCCGCAGCACCGAGGACTTGCCCTCGCCCGAGGCTCCGAACAGCGCCAGGAACCGTTGCCGGGACAGACGGGCGACCAGCTTGTCGACCACCACCTCGCGGCCGGCGAACCGGTCGACGTCTTCCGTGCCGAACGCCGCCAGCCCCACGTAGGGAACAGGCCCGTCGGCCTGCTGCGGTGGCGCGGGCCTCGTCTCGACGGCCAACTCGTCGGCGACCGCGTGCCAGCGCCGCCGCCAGGTGTCCTCGTCACCCTCGCACGCCCGCACGAAGGCAAGGGTGATCTCCAGGCTCGGCAGTCGGCGACCGCCGGCGGCGTCGGACAACGCGGACGACGAGTAGTGCGCGCGGCGGCCCAGTTCGCGGTAGGGCGGCCCCCCTGCCGCCGCACGCAGTGCCCTCAGGTCTGCGGCGAACGCTGTCAGCACGCCACCGTCGAGATCCAGCGGACGTTCCGCACGCGGCACGACCTACGCCTCCCCGTGGGTTGTGGATCACCGAATTGTCCGGTCGTCGTTGTCCACGGTCCACGTGTTCGACGGCGGACAACCCCATCGGCCTACACACGTCGCGGAGCGAGGCAACGGCGAAGGAGGCGGCGGTGGAGTTGGGCGTGCTGGGTGCGGTTCGAGGCAGGTCGGAGAGCGGACCGGTGGACTTGGGGCACGCCCGTCAGCGGAGCGTGCTGGCGGTGCTGCTGGTCGAGCCGAACGAGCCTCACCCGATCGACCGGCTGGCGGGTCGGGTGTGGGGCGGCGAGCAGCCGCTCCAGGCGCACGGCACTCTGCACGGCTACGTGTACCGGCTGCGGCGGGCATTGGCGGCCGGCGGAGCACGCATCGTGCGCGCGGGCGGCGGCTACGCGCTCGACGTCGACGAGATGACGGTGGACCTGCACCGCTTTCGGCACCTGGTGCGACGAGCTCGCGCGGCCGACGACGAGCAGGCGTTCGGCCTCTTGAACGAGGCGATGGACCTGTGGCGAGGTGGTGCGTTGACCGGTGTCGACTCGCCGTGGCTGGACCAGGTGAGGCACGTCCTGGAACTGGAAAGGGTGGACGCCGGCCTGCTTCGCAACGACCTGGGGCTGCGGTTGGGGCGGCACCAGGCACTGCTCGCCGAGGTATCGGCACAGACCAAGGCGGATCCGCTGGACGAACGCCTCACCGCGCAGTTGATGCTGATCTTGTACCGGTGTGGCAGGCAAGTCGAGGCGCTGCACCACTACCACCGGGTGAGGCGGACCTTGGCCGACGAACTCGGCGTGGTGCCGGGTCCGCGGTTGCGCCGGTTGTACCAGCGAATACTCGATGTCTGAGCCGTTCGAGCACGGCCGACGGCCGCGGACTGAGGGGGTTGCGTGCCCTCACCCGTGCGCCAGGTCACCTGTGCCCGGCCGTGAACGATGGCCTCCGACCACCTGGAGGCGCTGCGCAGCTTCGGGTTGGTGCCGTCGCGGCGATCATCCGTGCGCCGATCGTGGGTGCTTCACCCACCACCGGGTCGACTTCGAGCGGTGGGTGTGGCAGGCCCGTTTACCTCACCGCTCAGAGGTGCACCCCTGAGGCAGGAGCTTTCGTCCTCGCGGTCACCAGGTCGACTCGGATAGGCCTCCACACTCGCACAGCACCAGCACACGAGCCATGTCCCGCCCCCTTCGTCTTCACCTCCGCCAGGTCGAAGCGCACGTTAACAACTTACGAGGCGCTAAAACGAGGGCCAGTTGCTTTAGCTGCTGTACTGCGGCACCGTGCCAGAAGCGAAATGTTGGTGAGCGTTAACAAGATGGCCTTATGACGCGGAGGAACAACGATGTGGACGCTCATCAGATCGATGATCGCTGTCGCGGCCCTGGTGGCCGGAGTGGTGTCGGCGACCGGATCCGCCGTCGCCGAGTCGAACGGCGGCGTGCGCGTGATGCCGTTGGGCGACTCGATCACCGAGGGGACCCAGGTTCCCGGCGGTTACCGGATCGGGCTGTGGCAGCGGACCGCGGGCGCCGGTTACCGGGTCGACTTCATGGGGTCGCAGTTCAACGGCCCGGCGTCGCTGGGCGACCACGACCACGAGGACCACCCTGGCTGGCGCATCGACCAGATCAGCGCCAACGTCGTCGGCTGGCTGCGCAACACCAACCCGCGCACCGTGTTGCTGCACATCGGCACCAACGACGTGCTGCAGAGCTCCGACGTCGGTGGCGCGCCGGGCAGGCTGTCCACCCTGGTCGACACCATCACGGCGACCGTCCCGAACGCGGAGGTGTTCGTCGCGACGATCATCCCGCTCGCCAACTCCGGGCAGGAGTCCGCCGTCCGGACGTTCAACGCCGCTATCCCCGGCATCGTGCAGGGCAAGGTGAACGCGGGCAAGCGGGTCCACCTGGTCGACATGCACTCCGCGCTCACCACCGCGGACCTCGTCGACGGCATCCACCCCACGGCCACCGGCTACGACAAGATGGCCGCCACCTGGTACTCGGCGCTGCGGTCCGTCGCGGGATCGATCGGCGACCCCACTGCTTCGTCCGGTCGACAGATCGTCGGCGTCGAGTCGGGCCGCTGCGCGGACTTGCCCAACGGGAGCACCGCGAACGGCACGCAGGTCCAGTTGTGGGACTGCGGTGGCCAGTCGAACCAGTCGTGGACCTACACCTCCGGTAAGCAGGTGACGTCCGGCGGCAAGTGCCTCGACGCGTCTGGGAACGGCACGCCCGTGGTCGTCTGGGACTGCACCGGCCAGGCCAACCAGCAGTGGAACGTGAACTCGGACGGCTCGATCACCGGTATCGGGTCGAACTTGTGCGTGGACGCCTCAGGCCACGCGACGGCCAACGGCACCAAGCTGATCCTCTGGTCGTGCAGCGGCCAGACGAACCAGCGGTGGGCTTTGCGCTGACCCTCGCGGGGTGGCCCGTCGAGACCTACCCCGCGGGCGTGGGGGCAGTGCGGAGCGAGGACATCCCGACTTTCCTCAAGGACGTGCTGTGACGATGGCGCGGTCAGCGGTAGCCGGCGGCGATGATGTTTGCCTGCACCGCGTTCTCGGTCGTGTCGGAGGGGTAGCCGGACACCATCGCCCCCTCGTAGAAGGTGCCCGCGCTGAGGTTTGCGCCGCCGTCGGGCTTGCAGCAGTCGCCGCCGCTGCCGAGGACGATCGCGCCCTGTTTCTTCATCGGGCTGTAGCCGTTGGGGAGGGCGCCGTCCCAGAGCGTGGTCAGGGTGCCGGACTGGGCGTCGCTGCCCTTGAGGGCGAACCGGGAGGTGCCGTTGTTCTTCAGCACCGCCGTGACGAACTTGCTCGTGAACGCCCGCTGGTTCGGGTTCCAGGTTTGGCTGCCTCCGGGGTACAGGCCCCACTCCAGGTCGGCCTGCACCCACGGGCCGGAGCCCGAGCAGCCGCCGAACCAGCACTGCCTGCCGAAGTTGATCGCGTCCATGGCGCCCGCGGCGTCGGCTTTCCTGGTGGTCTCGCTGTTGCCGTAGTCGAAGCAGCAGCCGCTGTTGACGTGCGTGCCGCTGGTCACCATGTACATGCCCTCCGGTGCGCTGCCCGTGGGGACGCCGGTCAGGTGTCCGTCCCGCCAGTAGCTGTTGCCGGGGTTGATGTAGAGCGAGTAGGCCTTGGCACCGCCGACCGTCAACGACTCGGAGGTCGCGTTCGCCGGGCGGCTCTGGCTCGACCCCGGCACGACGCTCGATCCCTGGTACCACAGGTCGTTGCCCCGACCGGACTGGTCGTAGACCACCGTGATCACGCACGAGGTGCCCGAGCAGAACGAGTCCTGCGCGCCCGCGTTGGCGACACCGCCCGCGGTGAGCACTCCGATGTCCCTGGTCGCGTTGTCCGACGCGCGCCTGACCTGGTACAGGTTGCCGCCGTAGGAGCGCAGGAGAGCGCGCACCGTGCTGTGGGCGGCTATGCACGGGGTGCCGCCCGCGGCGTAGATGTCGCAGGGGCCCGAGCCGCTCGGCGGGGGAGTGGAGGTGGTCCACTTCTGGTTGTCCCGACCGTGGCAGGTCCACAGGATGACCGCGGTGCCACTCGCCGTGCCCGCGCCGTTGACGTCCAGGCACGACCCCGATCCAGTGATCGTCCCGTCGGTGTTCCGCTGCCAGCGCTGGGTGGCCCGCCCGTCGCACGACCAGATGACCGCGGGGGTGCCCGGTGAGGTCTGGCCGTTCTGGGCGTCCACGCAGCGCGTGCCGCTCATCGTCCGCAACTCACCCGCCGAGGTGAACTCGAACCCCTGGCCGCTCCCGCCGGTGCAGTCCGCGATCTCCAGCGGGGTGCCCGCCGAGGTGGAGTCGCCCCTCACGTGCAGGCAGCGCCCCGATGCGACGCCGACCAGGGGAGCGGGCGCCGCGGACGCCGCGGGCGGTCCGATCACCGCCGTCACCAGCAGCGCCGCCAAGGCGGACGCGATCACCACTCCCGCTCCACGGAGGCGGCTGGGCGGACGCGGCATGATCAAGGACGAAAGCCTCATTGCGATCTCCTCGGATGGGCGGGCAGCAGCGGCCGCCGGTGGTCGACCGGGTGCTGTCGGGCATGAATGTTAGCGATCACAATTAGACACCGGTGACCGCTGCTGTCAGTGGTCTGAACAGAGCAATTCTCCAGTACTTGGTTGATATATCGGGTATGTGTGGGTGATGGTGTGAAGGACCAATGGATCTGCTAAAAAAATTAGCGTTAACATCGATCTTGTCAAATTGTCGACCGGCCGAGGTGGCATTGCCACCGTCGGCCCGCAGTGGCGGCACGGTGCCGGAAGTCGCGCAGGGGCGGCGGCGGTCCGGCCGCGGCACGGCGGACATCCGTTCAGTCCACATCGGATGGACGTCTGACTTCCGCTCCCCAGGCGAAGGAAGGAACAACGATGTTCCGCACAGGACGAAAGCGCCCGCTGTTCCGGGCTCTGGTCGTGATCGCCGTCATGGTGTCGAGCGGTGTCCCGGCCTCGGCCGGGCAACCGGCGGCGACCGCCACCTCGATCACGCTCGACGGGACGTCGGGAGGACGCACCTTCGACGGGGTCGGCGCGGTCAGCGGTGGTGGTGGCAACAGCAGGCTCCTGATCGACTACCCCGAACCGCAGCGCGGCCAGATCCTCGACTACCTCTTCAAGCCCTCCTACGGCGCCGCACTCCAGATCCTCAAGGTGGAGATCGGCGGCGACACCAACTCGACCAGCGGGGCCGAGCCGAGCCACTCCCACTTCCGCGGCGACCTCGACTGCGACCGCGGCTACGAGTGGTGGATCGCCGAGCAGGCCAAGGCCCGCAACCCCGGCATCAAGCTGGTCGGCCTGCCCTGGGGCGCTCCCGGCTGGATCGGCGGCGGCAACTTCCTGTCGCAGGACATGATCGACTACCTGGTGACCTGGCTGGGGTGCGCGCGGCGGCACGACCTGACCATCGACTACCTGACGGCCGCGCAGAACGAGAAGGCGTGGAGCGCCCAGTGGGTGGTCGACGTCCGCACCGCCCTCAACGCGAACGGCTACGGCTCGATCAAGGTCATCGCGGGCGACTCGTGGCCCGGTGACTGGGGGCCCGCGGGCCCGATCGCCGGCAACACCGCCTACCGCAACGCGGTCGACGTGCTCAGCGCCCACTACACGTGCGGCTACCTCAGCGCGCAGACCTCCTGCACCGTTCCGGCCAACGTCTCGTCGTCGGGCAAGGTGCTGTGGTCGAGCGAGAACGGGTCGCAGGACTACAACGACGGCGCGAAGCCGTTGGCCCGCGGCATCAACCGGGTCTACCTCGACGGCAAGATGACCGCCTACCTCAACTGGGACCTGATCGCCGCGACCACGCCGAACGTCCCGTGGCCGACGGTCGGCCTGGTGCTGGCCAACCAACCGTGGTCGGGTCACTACGCGGTGGGCAAGGACACCTGGGCGCTGGCGCACACCGCGCAGTTCACCGCGCCGGGCTGGAAGTACCTCGACTCGTCCAGCGGCTACCTCGGGGGCAACCGTTCCAACGGCAGCTACGTCACCCTGAAGGCGCCGAACAACTCCGACTACAGCACGATCATCGAGACCGTGGACGCGACCGCCACGCAGACGATGGACTTCACCGTCGCGGGCGGCCTGTCCACCGGCACGGTGCGGGTGTGGTCGACCGACCTGAACTCCGGCAGCACCTCCAGCCACTTCGTGCGCTCCGCCGACATCACGCCCTCCGGCGGCCGGTACTCCCTGAGCGTGCGGCCCGGATTCCTCTACAGCGTCACGACCACGTCCGGCCAGGGCAAGGGCGCCGCCGTCAGCCCGCCCGCGGGTTCGCTGAACCTGCCCTACAACGACGACTTCGACCGGTACGCCACCGGCAAGGAGGCCGCGTACCTCATGGACATGGAGGGCGCCTTCGAGACGGCCACCTGCGGCGCGGGCCGCGCGGGCACGTGCGTCCGCCAAGCGTCGCCGCAGAAGGCGATCCCGTGGAAGACCGAGACCGCGCCGTACGCGCTGCTGGGCGAGGTGGGGTGGAGCGACTACACCGTGTCCGCCGACGTGATGCTGGAGAAGTCCGGGCACGTCGAGCTGCTGGGCCGGGTGGGCGGGCAGAAGACCACCGACCAGGGCGCGGTCAACGCCTACTACCTCCGGATCGGCGACACGGGCGCTTGGTCGATCCTGCGCAACAACACCGACCGGCAGGTCACCACCCTGCGCAGCGGCACGACGTCCGCGTTGGGCACCAACCGCTGGCACACCCTCGCACTGGGCTTCGAGGGCAGCACGATCACCGCGCGCGTGGACGGTGCCGTGCTCACGACGGTCACCGACTCCACCCTGGCCGCGGGGCAGGTCGGCATCGGGACCAGCCAGGGCGAGACCGCGCAGTTCGACAACCTCGGCGTGGTGCCCGGAGCCGGTGGCGGCGGAACGACCGCACCGCTGCGCAACACCGCGTCGGGCCGCTGCCTGGACGTCCCCGGCGCGGTGCGGACCAACGGGACGCAGACGGCGCTGTGGGACTGCAACAACGGCGCCAACCAGCAGTGGTTCTCCGGGGCCTCCAAGCAGTTGCGGGTGTACGACTCCAAGTGCCTGGACGCGGAGGGTGCGAGCGGCGCACCCGGCACCAGGGTGATCATCTGGGACTGCACCGGCGGGACCAACCAGCAGTGGAACCTCAACGCCGACGGCACCGTCACCGGCGTCCAGTCCGGCCTCTGCCTGGCCCCGAACGCCAACTCGACCGCGAACGGCGCGCAGGTGGTCCTCGCCACCTGCACCGGCGGCAACGGTCAGCGGTGGAGCCGCGGCTGACCGGCCATCGGATCACGACGTGACCGGGCCGCGGGGCTGGATCGGTGACCACCGGTCCAGCCCCGCGGCCGGTGCCGTGATCCGGGTGGCCGGTGAGCCGCCGGGAGGATCGAGGTGGTCCTTGATGGACTGTCCGCCCGCGAGTGTGGCGTTCAGCCTGCTGAGGTGCGCGAGTCGACGTGGACGCGCCTCCGGAGGTGTAGTCCTGGAGTGCTGACGGCCTCGACCGCGCGGTGCCGGAAGCTGCGTGGGCGGCTGCGGCGCGGTGGTCCACTGGGAACAGCGGCGAGCCGGTGTATTGCCACAACCTGCGTCGACACCTAGTGTATGCGTATGCATTTGAGCGATGCGGACAAGGTGAGGATCGGTGGCGGCCTTGTGGTCGTCAAGGAACCCGCGGGAGCCGGTGGCCCTGTCGGGCGGGACCCGGAAGTCGTCGCGAAGGTTTCGGAGATGCTGGGGCGGATCGAACGCGAGGGCATGGACGCGGTCCTGCGGTACGCCGTCGAGCTCGACGGGTACGAGGGGAGTTCGCTGGAAGTGCCCGCGGCCGAGGTGGCCCGCGCGGCCGACCGGTTGCCCCCTTCGCTGCGCGAGGCGCTGGACGCGGGTGCCGAGCGGACGCGGCGGTTCGCCGAGATGCAGCGCTCGCGCCTGGTCGACTTCGAGGACGAGGTGGTGCCCGGCGTCGTCTGCGGGCAGCGGTTCATCCCGGTCGACAACGTGGGTGCCTACCTGCCCGCGGGCAGGTTCCCGCTGCTCGCGAGCGCGTTCATGACGGTGGGCGTCGCCCGCGTCGCCGGTGTGCGCAACGTCGTGTCGGCCACGCCGCCGTCCCTGAACGGGCGGCCGCACCCGGCGGTGCTGTACGCGGCGAGCATCACCGGCGCGGACTCCGTGCACGCGGTCGGTGGCGTGCAGGCGTTGGCCGCGATGGCCTTCGGCCTGCTCGACGGCGAGCCCGCCGACATGATCGTGGGCGCGGGCAACGCCTACGTCGCCGAGGCGAAGCGCCAGCTCTACGGCCGGGTCGGCATCGACGTGCTCGCCGGGCCGTCCGAGGTCGCGGTGATCGCCGACGACACGGCGGACGCCGCGCTCGTCGCCTCCGACCTGCTCGCGCAGGCCGAGCACGGTCCGACCTCGCCCGCCAGCCTCGCCACGACCTCCGAGCGTCTCGCGCGGGAGGTGCCGCGGCAGATCGAGAAGCAGTTGGCGAACCTCGCCACGAGGGACATCGCGGGCGCCGCCTGGCGCGACCACGGCTCGATCTACCTCGTCGAGACCCGCGAGGCCGCCGCGCAGGTCATGAACATCCTGGCCCCCGAGCACCTGGAGGTGCTGGCCGAGGACCTGGACTGGTGGTTGGAGGCGCTGCGCAACTACGGATCGCTGTTCCTGGGGACGTGGTCGACGGTCGTCTACGCCGACAAGGGGATGTCGGGGACCAACCACGTGCTGCCGACCGCGCGCGGCGCGCGGCACACCGGGGGCCTGTCGGTCTCGGGCTTCCTCAAGCAGGTGACCTACCAGCGCGCGACGCGGGAGTCGACCCGCGTCCAAGCGGAGCCCACCGTCGTGGTGTCCGACTTCGAAGCCCTGGTCGGGCACCGCGACAGCGCGCAGCTCAGACTGGACATGATCGATGTCCCGCGGTAGCGCATACGTATGATTATTCAACGATCCCCCTTGGACGCTAGGAGCCCCGCGATGCCCGGTCCCCGCACCACCGTGGTGAGAGCGCTCGCCACCACGATCTCGGCAGCCCTGCTACTCACGGCGTGCGGCGCGGGGTCCCGGACGTCGTCCTCGACCGCCGCCCAGGTCGAGTGCGACTTCCCCGCACCGGCGAAGGCCACCTCGGTCAACGTCCTGGCCTACAACTCCTCCGCCATCGACCCGTTCACCAACACGATGGTGAAGAGCTGTTCGAAGAACCAGGTGACCGTCAAGCACGAGCCGATCGACTTCGCCGGCCAGGTGCAGAAGACCACGGCGACGCTCGCGGGCGACACCGGCACCTACGACATCGTCGAGACCTACGGCTTCATCCTCCCCAAGTACGCCAACGAGCAGAAGCTGAGGCCGCTGGACGACCTCGTGACCGAGTTCGACGAGGAGTACGGGCTCTCCGACATCAACAAGGCCATGCGGCAGGCCATGTCCTACGACGGCAAGCTCTACGGCCTGCCCATGCAGGCCCAGATGTACGTGATGGCCTACCGCAAGGACGTCTTCGAGTCGCTCGGCCTCAAGCCCCCGACGACGTTCGCCGAACTGCGGGACGTCGCGGGCAAGATCCAGCAGGCCGGGCAGATCAAGTACCCGGTCGCGCTGCCGCTGCTCGCGAGCGCCGACATCGGCACCGCCTACGACGCCGCGCTCGGCTCGCTCGGCGTCGACTACGTCGACACGGCCGCGATGACGCCGAACTTCGACAAGCCGCAGGCCGCCCAGGCGTTCGAGGAGTTGCGGTCGCTGGCCCCGTTCATGGACCCGCAGGTCACCACGTTCGACCAGCCCAGGGTGCAGCAGCAGATGTACAACGGGTCGGCGGCGGTCGCGATCATGTTCTCCGGCCGGATGAACGACCTGACGCTGGCGACCAACAGCAAGTTCTCCCAGCAGTTCGCGTTCGCGCCCCCGCCGTCGGTCGCGGGCGGCGACGTCCTCTACAACACACTTTCGGTGGACGGTTGGTCGATTCCGGCCAACACGGCGGCCGATCCGAAGATGCTGTTCGAGATGATCGCCTCCTCGGTGGGCACCGACGCGTCGAAGGCATCGCTGCCCGCCGCGTACCCGGCGCGCGACGGCATCGTCACGGCGGGCAGCAGCCCGTACGCCGAGGCGGCGCAGGTGTCGATCGGCAAGGCCCCGCCCGCCGAGCCGCACCCGTGGACCTCCCGCATCGCCAACGACACCCGCACCGTGGTCGCGGCCGTCGTGCTCGGCAACACACCGGTGGCGGAGGGCACCGCGCAGATGCAGCAGATCGCCGCGAAGATCCTGGCCGAGTACAAGAAGTAGCGAAACCGGCAGCGAGGTGTCCGTCATGCGCAGACGAGAGTTCCTGGGGCTGATAGCCCCGAGCGTGCTGGTGATGGGAGGGCTGCTGGTCCTCCCGCTCTACCGGACGGTGGAGTGGAGCCTGCAACGGGTGAACTACGGCGAGGCGGGCACCTTCGTCGGGCTCGACAACTACACGGCGGCGCTGTCCGACCTGCGGTTGGGTCGGGCGGTGCTGTTCACCGTCGGGTTGACCGCCGTCGTGGTGGCCGCGCTGATCGTCGGCGGCTACCTGCTGGCGGTGATGGTCAACGGGCTGGGCCGGAGCAAGCCGTTCGTGCTCGGCTTCCTGCTGATCTCCTACGTCGTGCCCAACATCGTCGGGGCGACGATGTTCTCCTGGCTCTTCGACGCCAACTTCGGCGGGGTGGTCAACTACCTCGTGTCGGCGGTCACCGGCCACGAGGTGCTGTGGTTCATCGAGCCGTGGCCCAACCGGCTGGTGATCGCGCTCGACACGATCTGGTTCATGCTCCCGTTCTCGATGCTGGTGATCATCGCCGGTCTCCAGGGCGTGCCCACGGAGGTCATCGAGGCGTCCAGGATCGACGGGGCGTCCACGTTCCGCACGCACTGGAGCGTGATCATCCCGAGCATCCGGGGCGTGCTCGGGTTCGTCGCGATCATCTCGATCATGGACGTGCTCAGGACGTTCGACCAGCTCGTCCCGCTCTCGCCGCAGGCGACGCAGATCGGCAACGAGTCGATCATGCTCTACATCTACAACGTCGCCTTCCAGGACGGCGGCCAGCAGCTCGGGCTCGGCAGCGCCATCAACGTGCTGCTGATCCTGCTCATCGTGATCTTGCTCTACCCCTTCATCCGCGGCATCGCCAAGGAGGCCAGGCAAGCATGACCACGTTGCAGAGGAACGGGTCCGCGCTCGAACCGTCCCGATCGGACGGTGCCGCGCCGCTCGCGAGGCGCCGTCCGCGCAGGTCCGCCCGCACGTACCTGGTCGGCGGCGTGCTGATCCTCGTCTGCTGGGCGATGGTGAGCCCGGTGCTGTGGACCGCGATGGCGGTCACCAAACCGACCGACGTGGCGTTCCTGAACCCGCCGGTCTTCGCCTACGAGCCCACGATGACGGCGTTCGTCGACCTCTGGCAGACCACGCTGTTCGCCGACTACCTGGTGAACACCCTGGTGGTCGCCGTCCTGAGCACGATCGCGGCGCTGGTGATCGGGTTGCCCGCGGCGTACGCGCTGTCCCGCTTCCCCAGCTGGATCAGCGCCGTGCTGCTCGTGCTGGCGCTGGTCTTCCGGGCGTTGCCGCGCTTCGCGGTGGTGCTGCCGATGTACGACCTCTCCCGCGCGCTCGGCGTCTACGACACGACGTTCGCCGTGGCGGCCGCGCTGGTCGCGATCAACCAGCCGTTCAGCATCTGGCTGTTGGTCAACTTCTTCGCCGAGATCCCCAAGGAGCTCGACGAGGCGGCCATGCTCGACGGGTGCAGCCGGTTCGCGATCCTGCGCCGGGTGATGATCCCGCTGATGGGGCCCGGCATCCTCACCGCGGGGATCTTCGTGTTCCTGTTCGCGTTCCAGGAGTACCTGACCGCGAACATCCTCACCGACGTGTCGGCCCGCACCGTGCCGGTCTTCATCGCCACGCAGCTCGGCCAGACGCTGCCGATGCTCCAGCAGGCGGGCGCCGCGGCGATGCTGCTGACGCTGCCGGTCGTCGCGTTCGCGTTCATCGCGCAGCGCTACCTGGTCGCGGGCCTCAACAGCGGTTCGGTCAAGGGTTGAGCCGGACCGAGCCCCTGGTGCTGCTGCCCGGCATGAACTGCTCACCGGGGCTGTGGCCGGACGTGCCCGCCCTCCACGGCCGACTGGACCGCCCGACGGTCGACGGCTGCGTGGACGCGCTGCTGGCCGAGCTGCCCGACCGGTTCGCGCTGGCCGGGCTGAGCCTCGGCGGGATCGTCGCGATGGCGCTCGTGCGGCGAGCGCCGTCGCGGGTGACGCGGCTGTGCCTGATGTCGACGAACGCGCGGGGCCCCAGCCCTGAGCAGCGGCGGGCGTGGGCGGCGCAGCGGGCCGCTCTCGCTTCCGGGGCCACCGCCCGTGACCTGCAACGCGACCTGCTCCCCGTCCTGCTGCACGCCCGAACGCCCGCTCTGGACGAGCGGGCGTTGGCGATGGCGGACGACGTGGGGGAGGAGGTGCTCGACCGCCAGTTGGCGATGCAGGCCACCCGCGTCGACGAGCGGCCGGGGCTGACCGAGGTCCGGGTGCCGACGCTCGTGGTGGCGGCCGCGCACG
>DATMCA010000792.1:0-2312 GCA_035559015.1 Umezawaea sp.
AGGCCGTCCTGGGTAGCAGGATCCGCGCACGTACCAGGGAGCAAAAACCGCCGCACGTTATCGCTTTCCCCGGCCAAGGTCAAGGAAATGCTTGTGGTTTACTTCCTTATCGACCTAGTGAATCACCCGATCGAAGGGGACCGCCCCCTCGACCGGGTAACTGAAGTGCCACCACTCCTGCTCGTAGTTGGTGAACCCCTCCGACTCCATCGCCCGGACCAGGATCTGACGGTACCGGGCGACCCGCCCCTCGGCGTTGGCCGTGTGGGCCGCCTGGGTGAACGCGTCGAATTCGGTCCCCATCGGGACCTCCGTGCCGGTGACCAGGTCCACCAGGGTCAGGTCCACCGCGACGCCCATGTTGTGCCGGCTGCGCCGCGCGATGTACCCGCTGTCCACCAGCTCCGGCCGGCCGACCCGCTCGGTCCACGCCACCATCGCCTGGGTGGCCCGAACCGGCCGGTAGCCGTCGAAGACCCTGAGACCGAGCCCCCCGCTCCGGAGACGGCGCTGCACCCGGGCCAGGGCGGCCGCGGCCTCCCGCCGAAAGAGCGCGCGGGGCGCCTCGTACCCGGGAAGAGGAGCGCCGGTGAAATTGTTGGGCCCGGCGTACCGGGCGTCCACCTGGATGGTGCTGTCGGCACTCCGGACGTCCACCAGCAGCGAATCGGCGGCGGCGTCCGATCCCAGCTGGGCCGGCGGTGCCTCTGCGCTGGTGGCGGCGGACGGCCGGCTGGCGCCACAGGCCGCCGCGAGGACCAGCAGGGCGGCGGAGAGGGAGGAACGGAGCGGTCTCATGCCCACAACCTAACTGCTAAGCTCCAACTCGGCATCGGCTTAACCTGCAACACTCTTCCGGAATCCGGTCCCGAAGGTATCTTTGGGCTTCGGCTTCCGAATGTTCCCGGAGCAGTCGTGGGCTCCGGGCGTCCTCATTTATAGAGTCTGGTTCGACCATGATCCGTGAGATGCGGGAAAAGCTGAGCCGTGAGATCGATCAGCTCAGCCACGAGTTGAACGTCCTTCTGCCGCAGGCCATCGCCCAGGCGGTCGAGCTCGGCGACCTGCGGGAGAATTCAGAGTATAAGGCCGCGCTCGAGCGGCAGCAGTTCGTCCAGGCCCGGCTGGGCCAGCTGCACCAGCGGCTCAACCAGCTGGGGCAGCTCGCCAACCACGAGGCCCCGACCGATCGGGTCGGACTCGGCTCCTCCGTGACGGTCCTCGACCTGGAGACCAACGACCGCGACACCTATGTGGTCGTGCTCGCCGAGATGATGGACTTCGACGCGGGGCACATCTCGCTCGCCTCGCCGCTGGGTCGCGCGCTCGCCAACGGGCGGGTGGGCGACGAGATCAGCCTCCGTCTCCCCACCGCCACCCGGAAGCTCCGGATCGTGGAGCTGGTGACGGCGTATCAGAGCGAGGCGGGCGGGAACGGGAACGGGAGCGAGAGATGAGGGGAAAGGTGAAGGGGGAAAGGGGAAGGGGGCTCACCCAGCGTGCGCCGCGCGCTCCCTTCCCCTTTCCCCCTTCCCCTTTCCCGGCTTGAGCCGCCAATGGAATTCCCCAGGAAACAGCTCCTCGTGGTCGGCGACCGGGTCCTCATCACCCCCGAGGACGGCGACGACCGCACCCGGGTCGGGCTCTATCTGCCCCCGACGGCCATCGACTCCCAGCAGGTGCAGACCGGGCTGATCGTCGCCACCGGACCCGGGGATCCCGTGGCCGATCTCACCAGTCTCGACGACGAGCCGTGGAAGGTCACCCAGCGCGAAGGCCGCCGAGGCATGCAGGCCAAGGTCGGCGACCACGCCATCTTCTTCCGCAAGGCCTCGGTGGAAATCACCTTCGAGGAGAAGCGCTACCTCGTGGTGCCCCAGGCCGCGATCCTGGTCCTCGTCCGGGACGACCTGCCCATCTGAGCGGCGGCGCCCGCCGCGTCTCCGGAATGTGCTACTTCCTTCGTCTCGCGAGCCCGCTCACCCTGAGCGAGGTTCGGGCCATGCTGCCGCCCGGACTCGCCGCCTCGGCCGGAACGCCGGCCGAAGTCGCCTGGCTGCGCGGGGTGCTGCCGGCGGCACAGACCGTGGCCCACCTTGGGGTAGGGGCCTGCGCCTGCGACCTGGTCCGGCCGAGAGATCCCAATCCGAGAGAGGACGAGCGGCACCTGCGGGAGCGGTACTTCCGGATGGGACTCGATCGCGACACCATCGTCGCCGAGCTGGAGCGGCACCGGCGGCGGCGGCCACCGCCACCGCCGGAAGGATGGCCCCGGGCCCTCGCCGGCTTCGTCGCGGAGCACGCCCGGAACG
>DATMCA010000793.1:0-2041 GCA_035559015.1 Umezawaea sp.
GATCCTACTGTTGAATCACAGCTATGTAGTTCGTTATCGTGTCGCAACCTGAGCTTCCGCTCCACCTCGATACGCCATTGACCAGCAAGAACCCTCGGAGCATGAGGTGGATGCCGTACGTGAAGATCCGCAACCTCCTCCTGGTTGACTGGTAGAACTGCGCTGTGACAGCAGGATCGCCGCAACGAGACCGGGCGGGATGGTTCACCGCGCCGGAACAGGTCAACCAACGCCGCTACGAGGCGCTGCGGGCGTTCTTCGTCGACGGGCTCAGCCACGCCGAGGCCGGGGCGCGCTTCGGCTACACCCGCTGGGCGATGGTGAACCTGGTGCGCGAGCACCGGGCCGGGCGGCTTGAGCTGTTCACCCCGCCGCGAAAGCCCGGCCCCCCGCCCGGGACGGCCCCGGCCAAGGACCGCGCCCGCGGCCGCGTGATCGCGTTACGCCGCGAGGGCCTGTCCACCTACGAGATCTCGGCCCGGCTGGCCGACGAAGGCACCCCGCTCAACCGCACCAGCGTCGCGGAAATCCTGTCCGAGGAAGGCTTCGGCCGGCTGCTGCGCCACCCCGCCGCCCAGGCCTCCACCGCAGCGGCCACCCCCGGCCGCGACACCCGGCTCCCGAAGACCACTGCGCTGAACTTCGCGACCTGGCCGGCCCGGGTGGACTCGGCCAAGGCCGGGCTGCTGCTGCTGATCCCCGACCTGGTCGCCCTCGACCTACCCGCCCTGGTCAAGACGGCCGGCTACCCCGGCACCCGGATCGTGTCCGCCACCAGCTGGCTGCTGTCCCTGCTGGCGTTGAAACTCACCCGCACCCGGCGGGTCTCCCACGTCGATGACCTGCTGCTGACCGACCCAGCCGCCGCGCTTTTGGCCGGGCTTGCCACCCTGCCCAAAAAGAGCGCGCTCACCAACTACTCCTACCGCACCAGCCACGACCACCAGCGCGCCTTCCTCGCCGCCCTGGACACCAAGATGATCGCCGGCGGGTTGGCCACCGCCGACCAGGCGATCTTCGACCTGGACTTCCACGCGGTCATGCACTGGGGCACCGACCCGGCGCTGGAGAAGCACTACGTGCCCACCCGCTCGCAGCGCGCCCGTTCCGTGCTGACCTTCTTCGCCCAGGACTCCGGCACCCACAACCTGGTCTACGCCAACGCCGACTTGTCCAAGGCCACCCAAAACCGCGAGGTCCTCGCCTTCTGCGACCACTGGAAACAAGTCAGCGGCCACGACCCACAGCTGCTGATCATGGACCAGAAGGTCACCACCCAGCCCGTGCTCGCCGAACTCGACACCCGTGGGATCAAGTTCCTCACCCTGCGGATGCGCTCCGCCGCCCTGGTCCGCCACATCAACACCCTGCGCCCCAGCGACTACAAGACGATCACCCTCGACCGGCCCGGCCCCCACAACCGGCCCCGCGTGCACGAATCCACCGTGCACCTGAAGAACTACGGCGCCACCCTGCGGCAGCTCATCATCACCGGACTGGGCCGCGACGCCCCCACCGTCATCATCACCAACGACCGCGAGTCCACCACCCGCCAGCTGATCACCCGCTACGCCCGCCGGATGACCATCGAGCAACGCCTCGCCGAGATCATCCGCGCGTTCCACGCCGACGCGCTGTCCTCGGCGGTCAACCTCAACGTCGATCTCGACATCATGCTCTGCGTGCTCGCCCAAGCCCTGCTCGCCGCGCTGCGTGCCCGCCTACCCGGCTACGCCGATGTCACCCCCGACGTCCTGCAACGCCGCTTCCTGGAAACCCCCGGCCAGATCATCACCACTCCCGACGCGGTCACCGTGCGCCTCGACCGCCGCGCCTACACCCCCGTCCTGCGCCAAGCCACTCTCCCCGCGGAGACCCCCGTCCCCTGGTGGGGCAACCGCGCCCTCCGCTACGAGTTCGCCTGACCCCTTGCGTCGAACCAGTTGCGTGGAAATCCGCGCTAACGGGCCGCAGCCCCTCGCTGAGGCTGTGCGGTGGTGGGCTCGGGTTTGCTTGTCCTGGTCTTCGAGTCATTCCCGTG
>DATMCA010000794.1:0-20109 GCA_035559015.1 Umezawaea sp.
GACGGCACGATCCAGGTGGTGCTGGCACTCGTCGCGCTGTTCTGGCTGATGCCGGTGTTCGGTCTGCTGGTGTCGTCGCTGCGCGACGAGACCGACAACAACGCGGGCGGCTGGTGGACGATCTTCACCAGGCCCGCGCAGCTGACCCTGGAGAACTACGAGGGCCTGCTGGGCAACCAGGCGGTGCTGAAGTCGTTCCTCAACACCATCTACATCACCGTCCCGTCGACGGTCCTCGTCGTGGTGATCTCGGCCCTCGCGGCGTACGCGCTGTCGTGGATCGAGTTCCCCGGCCGCGCGTGGGTCACGACGATCGTGGTCGGCCTGCTGGTCATGCCCGTGCAGGTCGCGCTCATCCCGGTGGCGAAGCTGTTCGGCGCGCTCGGCCTGTTCGGCACGATCACCGGCGTGGTGCTGTTCCACGTCGCGTTCGGGCTGCCGTTCGCGATCTTCCTGCTGCGCAACTTCTTCACCGGCATCCCGCGCGACCTCGTCGAGGCCGCGCGGATGGACGGGGCACGGGAGTGGGTGATCTTCGCGAAGGTGGTGCTGCCCATCGGCAAGCCCGCCATCGCGTCGCTCGCGATCTTCGAGTTCCTGTGGGTGTGGAACGACCTCCTGGTGGCGCTCGTGTTCGCCGACCAGGACTCCGCGCCGATCACGGTCGCGCTGCGCGGCCAGCTCCGCCAGTTCGGCACGAACATCGACCTGCTGTCCTCCGGCGCGTTCCTCTCGATGATCGTGCCGCTGGGCGTGTTCCTCGTGTTCCAGCGGTACTTCGTCCAGGGCGTGCTGGCCGGGTCGACCAAGTAGGACCACCGACGTCCGCGACTCCCCCCGCGACGGACGTCGGAGCCAGGGCCGGCGGGCCGCACCGGGAACACCCCCTCGCTCCGGTGCGGCCCGCTCGGTCCGTTCCGCGCCCCCCGGTTCGCGGCGAGGACGACCCGAGCGTTCGATGTCGGATTTCCCCGCTCCTTCGTTACTTGATTCCGGGCTGTCAGTAATAGTGAGCCCCGAATGGTCCAATCTCCGCTTCCCCGGCGATGAGTCCGTAACGACTTGCCGAGCCCTCTCGATGAACGGACCGCCTAGGCATTCCTACCACGAGGAGCGTCGTCGCGGATGGCCGAATTCAAGATCGGGAAGCAGCAAGCGGGCATCATCCAGAATGCCGACCAGATCCAGAACCATCATCCACCGGACCCACCGGGAAAATTGGCCGAGGGATTTCCCGAACAACTCGAATCCCTTCGAGGCCTGGTCGAGCGGGCGGTGCTGTCCCGCGAGCTGGACCGGGTGACGGGGACCCGGCTGACCGCGGCCATCGACGCCGCGCACGTCGAGACCAGGGCCCCCGCACCGCGCTTCGAGCTCGTCCTCGCCGCTCTCGGCGACGCGGAGATCCTCGCGACCAGCGTTGCGGCACCAGCGGTGGCCGCCGCGTTCGACGAAGTCATCACGACGCTGACCGGCTGACACGATGGCCGACTTCTCCATCGAACGGCAGACCGCGCGGCTCATCCAGAACGCGGACCGGATCATCAACCAGTTCGCACTACCTGAACGCGACCACCTCGCGGTCGGCATGAGAGCACTCGCGGCGCGCTACTACGCGGAAGCCCGGAACAGCCTGAGCAAGGCTCTCAGCGACAATCCGGACGACGCGCGGACGCGCTACTACCTGGCACTTTCGCTGCTCGACGGCAAACGTCCGCACATGCATTCCATCAACCACGTCCGCACGATCCGAGAACACCTCGAAAACGCGCGTGAATTGCCCTCCGCCGAGGTGCTGGCGGCATTGGTCAACGAGGACCACGGCCTTTATTGGCGCAAGGGCGTCAGCCTGCCGCCCAGGCTCGTGGCGCTCATCGGATCGCTGAACACGGCTCAAGTGCAGGAGATCGTCGCGCACGTCCCAGCGCCGGAGAGCGGTGTGTGGCGCGCGCTCGCGTCGAGGACCACCAACCGAGGGACTGGATCATGAACGTCAACACCGCGGCGACCGCGCGCAAGAAGAAGATCGAGAAGTACTTCCACAAGACGCCGAACCCGAACGACAACGTCATCGCGCTGGCCTTCCTGACCGGCGGCGGCGTGCTCGCGCTCGTCGGCCTGGTGATGTTCGCCGGTGGCAACGCCTTTTTCGGCGTCGTCCTCCTGGCGGGGGCCGGATACCTGGGGTACCAGGGCTTCGTGAGGAAGTCCGCCTACGACCGCGCCCACGAGGCCTCCACGCCGAAGCCGACGGCTCGGGAGATGGACCGCTTACTGCTCGACGACCTCCTCAAGATCGAGCGGACGGCGATGGCCCAGCTCGACCTGACGTCCGAGGACCTCCAACTCGAAACGTCTGGGAACGACCCGTTCGCCGCCCTGGCCCACGGGAGCACGTCCACCGCCGACGGTGGACGACGACCGCTGGTGGTCTTCGGCCCCGCCGTCAACAGCGGGTTCGCCATCGGCGAGGACGACGTCTGGCGGTGCAAGCGGTACGAGGTCATGGTGATCTGCCCCACCAGCTACCACATGGCGATCTACCGGTGCGTGCTCGACTTCCTGACCGGCGGCATGCAGTCCGTCGAGACGCACGAGTACCACTACGCGGACGTCGTCGCGGTCTCCACGAACACGCGCCCCGCCCCTGACCTGGTGCTGGACATCCTGGCGGTCATCGACGAGGAGCAGGTCCGCTTCGCCCGAACCCTCCTCAAGGAGTTCCAGATCGTGGTCTCCAGCGGTGACCGCAGCAAGGTGGTCGTGGGCATCTCCGACGAGGAGGACCCGGACAACTCGGCGACGCTCCAGGACTCCGGCATCAACCGCGTGATCGACACCGTGCGCAAGGTGTTGCGCGACAAGAAGGGCGGCACCGCGGCGCTGAACTGACGTGCCGCCCGGCGGACGTCGCGCCTCCGGGACATCCGCCGATCCGACGACGAAGCAGGGCCGCACCGCCTCCTCGATCCGGTGCGGCCCTACTTCGTCCAGGCGTTCTCCACCACCGGCGACCGGTCGCGCAGCGGCTCCCACCAGTCCCGGTTCTCCGCGTACCAGCGGATCGTGTCGCGCATCCCCCGCTCGAACGGGACCTCCGGCTCCCAGCCGAGCTCGCGGGTGATCTTGGTCGAGTCGAGCAGGTAGCGCCGGTCGTGACCGGGCCGGTCCGGCACCTCGCGCTTGAGGTCCCGCGACAGCCCGAGTTCGTCGAGCACCAGGTCCGCCAGCTCCTCGACGCTCGCCTCCACGCCCGTGCCGACGTGGTACGTCTCGCCGACGCGGCCGCGGTCCAGTACGGCCTCGATCGCCCGCACGTGGTCGAGCGCGTGGATCCACTCGCGGCGGTTGTCCTTCGACGTGTAGACCGGCAGCGGCTCGCCGTCGAGCGCGCGGGTGGTGAACAGCGGCAGCACCTTCTCCGGGAACTGGTGCGAGCCGTAGTTGTTGGCGCAGTTGGTGATCGTGACCGGCAGGCCGAACGTCTCGTGGTACGCCCGCACCGCGTGGTCGGCGCCCGCCTTGCTCGCGTTGTACGGCGTGCGCGGGCGGTACGGCGACTCCTCGGTGAACGCGTGCTCCGCGTCCAGCGCCAGGTCGCCGTACACCTCGCACGTCGACACGTGGTGGAAGCGCTCGACGCCGACCTGGCGCGAGGCCTCCAGCAGCGCCTGCGTGCCCAGCACGTTGGTGCGGAAGAACCGCGCGGGGTCCAGCACGGCCAGGCTGTTGTGCGACTCGGCGGCGAAGTTCACCACCACGTCGACGGCGTGCTCCCGCAGCGCCTGCTCCGCGTCGGCGATGTCTGCGTGCACGAACGAGATCCGGTCCCGCACGTCCGCGAGGTTCGTCTCGGTGCCCGCGTAGGTCAACGCGTCCAGCGCGACGACGTGGTCGGCCGGGTGCTCGCGCACCCAGTGGCGGACGAAGTGCGATCCGATGAACCCGGCGGCTCCGGTAACGAGGAGGGTCGTCATGGCCTCGACGCTACCGACGAAGCCACTCCTCCGGCTCGTCTACGAACGCGTCCAGCGCCTCCTCCGTGCGGGCCCGGACCCAGAGCCACGCCTTCCCGTCCTCGCGCAGCAGCAGGTCGGGACCCGCGAACCACCGGCTGTTCTCACCGGGGTAGTCCGGCAGCGGCAGCCTCGTCGCCCACCGCTCCAGCACCTCGACGTCCTCGGGGGTCACCTCGTAGCAGGTGGCGAGGTCCTCGGGCACGTACAGCGCCTCGGACATCACCATCTCCACGCAGGCGACCGAGACGCGGTCGAACCACGGGGTCTTCGGGTCGGCGTTCGGGTCGGCGAGGTCCACGGTCATCACGACCCGCGGGTCGTCCTGGTCCAGGTCCTCCACCGGCACACCCCAGTGGGCGACCCACTGGTTCTCCTCGCGGAAGAGCAGCAGCCCCTGCTCGACGACCAGCTTGTCCGGCGGCAGCAGCCGGTCCTGGTTGCACGTCAGGTCCTCGCGCCGCCCGAACAGCCGGTACGCCTCGCGCAGCGCGGCGGGCAACCGGACGCCCAGCCTGGCCTCGGCGGCGTCGAGCTCGGCGTCGTCGCAGCCGTCGTCGGCGGTCAGCGGCGACACCCACTCGGCGGCGAAGTCGCGGATGAACGCCCACGCGGCGGCCCGGTCGTCCAACGCCCGGAGAAGGTCGGATTCCATCGGCATAGCGGGACCTTAGCCACCGTTCGGGGGATGGATTACCCGAACGGTGCAACTTGTCGGAGTTCCCGTAACACGCCGTCAATCGTGCTCGATGAACCGACCGCCCAACACACACCGAGTACGAGGAGTGCGGCAGCGGATGGCCGAAATCACGATCGGGACCGAGCAGGACAGCGTCGTCCGGAATGCCGACCCGAGCCGTTCCGATGGCCGGGAGCTGGATCCCGGAGCGCCTGCTCAGCTCGTCGCCCTGCGCTCGCTGGTCGACCGGGCCGTGCAGTCGCACGACCTGGACCAGGCGGTGGGGACGCGGTTGGCCGCCGTGGTCGACTCGGCCACCGCCGAGGCCCGGCTGCCCGAACCCCGGTTGGCGCGGATCGTCGCGGACCTGGGTGACGCCAAGGACATCGCGGCCGGCGCGCCGACGGTGGTCGCCGTGATCGAGGGCGTCGTCATGACGCTGACCGGCTGACGGCGTGCGGGAACTACCCGACGAGCAGTGGCTGCTCCGGCACGCGGACACCGTGGTCGACCGGATCGGTGTCCCGTACTGGGACGGGCTCGCGGTCGGGTTGAAGGCGCTCGCCGGAGGTGACCACGAGGAAGCGCGGCGGAGCCTCGAAGACGTGGTGCGGAACGAGCCGCGCAACCTGCACGCCCACTACTACCTCGCGTTGGCACTGCTGGAGGGCAAGCGGCCGCGACGGCACGGATCGGAGCTGATCAAGGAGGTCGGCGTGCACCTGAGGCACGCCGCGGACCTGCCCCAGGCCGGGGTGCTCTCGGCACTGGTCAAGGAGGACCACGGGCTGCACTGGCTGCCGAGCGACGCGCTGCCCGCCGAGCTGATCGGGATGATCGCGCGGATGGACCCTGGCCAGACGGCCGAGATCCTCGTGCACGTCCCGGCGCCGGAGAGCGGCGTGTGGACGGCGCTGCGGAACAAGGTCGGCTAGAGCGGTGTGGTCGGCTTCCCGCGAGGAAAGCCGACCACACCGGCACGTCACGCCCGATGGTCCGGTTTCACCACGGGCGGTGAGGTGAGCTTGCCGCTCTCGCGCAGGGCGAGCACGGAGTGGCTCCTGCCGTAGGCGAGGTACACGACGACGCCCAGCACCATCCAGATGAGGAACCGGACCCACGTCAACGCGGTCAGGTTCAGCATCAGCCACAGGCAGGCGAGGATGGCCAGGATCGGCACCAGCGGCACGAGTGGCGTGCGGAAACCGCGCGGCAGGTCGGGGCGGGTCTTGCGGAGGACCAGCACACCCGCCGAGACGAGGACGAACGCGAACAGCGTGCCGACGTTCACCATCTCGGCCAACTTGCCCGCCGGGAAGAAACCGGCGGCCAGCGCGATGAGCGTGCCGACCAGGAGCGTGACCCTGGTCGGGGTGCCGTGCTTGCCGGTCTTCGCCAGGCCCCTGGGCAGCAGGCCGTCGCGGGACATCGCGAACAGCACGCGGGTCTGGCCCAGCATGAGGACCATGACCACGGTCGTCAGGCCGGCCAGCGCGCCCACCGAGATGATGTTCGCCGCCCAGTCGACCCCGAGGTTCGCGAACGCGGTCGCCAGGTTCGCGGGCGTGCCGTCGGCGGACGTCTTGAGGTCGGTGTACGGGACCATGCCGGTGATCACCAGAGCCACCGCGACGTACAGCACCGTGACGATGATCAGCGACCCGATGATGCCGCGGGGCAGGTCGCGCTGCGGGTTGCGGGTCTCCTCGGCGGCCGTGGCGACCACGTCGAAGCCGATGAACGCGAAGAACACCAGCGACGCGGCGGCGAGCATGCCGTACACGCCGAACGTGCTGCCCTCCTGACCGGTGATCAGCGAGAACAGCGACTGCTCCAGACCGCTGGAGCCGACGCCCGTTCCGCCGGACTCCGCGGGCGGGATGTACGGCGAGTAGTTCGACGCCTTGATGTAGCCGATGCCGACCACGATCACCAGCAGCACGACGAGCACCTTGATGGCGGTGATCACCTGGCTGACGCGCGACGACAGCTTGGTGCCCAGCACCAGCAGCACAGTGAGGGCGACGACGAGCAGCACCGCGCCCCAGTCGAAGTCGACCGACCCGATCGCGACCGTCGTCTTGGCCTCCAGCCCCACCTGCGCCAGCACGATCTGGAGGTAGGAGGACCAGCCCTTCGCCACGGCGGCCGAGCCGACCGCGAACTCCAGCACCAGGTCCCAGCCGATGATCCACGCCACCAGCTCGCCGAACGTGGCGTAGGAGAACGTGTACGCGCTACCGGCGACGGGCACCGTCGACGCGAACTCGGCGTAGCAGAGCGCCGCGAGCCCGCAGGCGACGGCGGCCAGCACGAACGACAGCGAGACCGACGGCCCCGCCAGGTCGCCCGCGGTCTGCGCGGCGACGGTGAAGATGCCCGCACCGATGACCACGGCGACGCCGAACACCATCAGGTCCCAGGACGTGAGGTCCTTGCGGAGCTTGGTGTCCGGCTCGTCGGTGTCCTCGATGGACTGCTCGATGGACTTGGTGCGCCACAGCCCGTTCCCCGGCACGGTGGTCCTCCTCTGGCAGGGTGAAGTACGACCTTTCACCCTAGGGGTCCACGCGTGCCGGGGCGCGTTGGCGGGATCAGGCCTTTTCGGGGGCCGACTTCGTGAGGCTGCGGTCCAGGTCCGGCTCCAGGTAGATGAGCCGGGCGGCCGGGATCTTGTTGCGCACGCGCAGCTCGGCGTCGTTGATCGCCTCGGCCGTCTCGGCCACGCTCAGGCCGGGGTTGAGGGCGATCTTGGCGGCCACCAGCAGCTCGTCCGGACCGATGTACTGGGTGCGGATGTGGATGACGCTCTCCACCTTGCCC
The DNA here is from genome assembly GCA_035559015.1 of Umezawaea sp. Lineage (GTDB taxonomy): Bacteria > Actinomycetota > Actinomycetes > Mycobacteriales > Pseudonocardiaceae > Umezawaea. Next base: position 7,519 of record DATMCA010000794.1, read on the forward strand.
TTGGCCAGCTCGGCCTCCAGCACGTCCAGCTCGGCGGGCGAAGCGCCCTCGCCGATCAGCAGGCTCTTCATCTCGATGATCAGGATGATCGCGATGACGCCCAGCAGGACGCCGATGGAGATCGTGCCCAACGCGTCCCACACCGGGTCGCCGGTGATCGTCGCGAGGCCGACGCCGATGAGGGCCAGCACCAGACCGATGAGCGCGCCCGCGTCCTCCAGCAGCACGACGGGCAGCTCGGGCACCTTCGACTGGCGGATGAACTGCCACCAGGTCGCGTCACCCTTGATCAGCTTCGACTCCTTGATGGCCGTCATGAAGCTGTACGACTCCAGGCCGATGGCGACCACCAGGATCACCACCGCCACGATCGGCGACGACAGCGCCTCGGGCGCCTCCAGCTTGTGGATGCCCTCGTAGAGGGCGAACACCGAGCCGAGGGTGAACAGCATCAGCGCGACGACGAACGAGTAGAAGTACCGGTCACGACCGAAGCCGAACGGGTGGTTGCGGGTCGCGGCGCGCTGCGACGTCTTCTGCCCGAGCAGCAGAAGCCCCTGGTTGGACGTGTCGGCGAGCGAGTGCACCGACTCCGCGAGCATCGACGACGACCCCGTGACCAGGAAGCCGACGAACTTCGCGGCGGCGATCCCGGCGTTGGCCACGAGCGCGGCGATGATCGCCTTCGTTCCGCCCCCTGCTGACAAGATGAGCTCCCTGGTGGGTCGAAGTCCGATTTGTCGTGCCGAACCCTAACCGGCGCGACGGGCTCACGACCCGGCGGTTGCCCGGAAAAGCAGTGCGGGTCCGTCACCCGCGGACCGGACGACCACCTCGGGGTCCCGCGCGGCCAACCACATGGACTGGCCCTTCACCAGGCCGACCTCGCCGCCGCGGCCGTCCCGCACGGACACGGCGCCGCGGACGCACAGCACGATCTGGGGGCCCGCGTTGTCGATGCGGACCTCGGCGCCCGCGGTCAGGTCCAGGCGGGAGAGCTCGAACTCCGAGGACGGGGTGCGGTAGACGGCCAGGCCGGGGGTGACCTCCTCGCCGCGCTGGACGGGCATGTCGCCGCAGGTGAAGTCGAGCACGCGCAGCAGTTCCGGGACGTCCACGTGCTTCGGCGTGAGGCCGCAGCGGAGGACGTTGTCGGAGTTGGCGAGGATCTCGATGCCGGTGCCGTGCAGGTAGGCGTGGAGGTTGCCCGCGGGCAGGTGCACGGCCTCGCCCGGCTGGAGCACGAGGCGGTTGAGCAGCAGCGCCGCCAGGACACCGGCGTCACCGGGGTAGGCCTCGCCGAGCTCCAGGACCGTGCGGCACTCCAGGTCGAACTCGCCGCGCTCCTTGACGTGCAGCACGCACGCGTCCAGCACCTGCGGCAGCAGCAGGTCCAACGCGGTCTGCGGCAGCGTGATCAACGTGGTGAACAGGGCCCGCAGGCCTTGCGCGTCCGGCTGGGCCGCGAGGAGTTCGGCGTAGGGCGCGAAGTCCGGCGCGTCGAGCGACCGGAGCAGCGCGGCGCTGCGGTGCGGGTCGCGGAACCCGGCCAGCGCGTGGAACTCGGTCAGCGCGCAGATCAGCTCGGGCTTCGGCGACGGGTCCTTGTAGTTGCGGGTCGGGGCGTCCATGGGGACTCCCGCCTTCTCCTCGGCGGCGAACCCCGACGCGGCCTGCTCGGCCGACGGGTGGGCCTGGAGGCTCAGCGCCTCGTCGGCGGCGAGCACCTTCATCAGGAACGGCAGCCTGCCACCCCAGCGGGTCGCGAAGACCTCGCCGAGCTGGCCCTTCGGGTCCTCCGCCAGCAGCTCCAGCAGCGACCGCTCGGCGCCGTCCGGCCCGACCACCTTCGACGGGTCGCCGGGGTGCGCGCCCATCCACAGCTCGGCCTCGGGGTGCTGCGCGGGAACGCTCTTGCCGAGCAGTTCCGAGATGGCCGTGCGCGAACCCCACGCGTACGGCCGGATCGCGTTGTGCAGCAGTTCCACGGTCTCGTCCACTCCCTCGTCGGCGTCAGACCGCCGGTGCGTACAGCCCCGGTCCGCCCAGCTTTCCCGCGGCAAGACCCAGGTAGAGCGCGGCCAGCTCGAACCGCAGCGCCAGCAGTGCGGCGCACACGGCGTCGCCGCCGGTCACTTCCTCCGCCGGTTCGAGCACGTCGGCTCCCGGCAACGTCTCCTGCGCGGCGCGACGGGCCATCCCGGCGAGCTGCCCCTGCCGCACGGCGAGCAGCAACACCCTCACCTGACCGGTCGGTTCGTCGTCGGGATCCGCGAACAGGTCCTCGGCCGACGTGGACTGGACGGCACGCCGGTGCAGCACCGACTTGGTGAGCGCCTGTGGGTACCCCGCCACGTCGCTCACCACACCCGCGTAGCAGGCCAACATCGCGGCACCGTGCGCGGCGACCGCCGTCGCCGGGTGGTCGAGGCCCCACAGCAGCGGGGTCCGGTCGGCGATCCGCAGGGCCAGCGACTTCGCCGGGTTCACGAACGACTCGTGCATCGGGTGGTCGCGCTCGGCCTCGCGGTCCAGCTCGTCGGCGATCAGGCCGACGTCCGTCTTCAGCAGGCCCATCGCGTTCAACGCGACGAGCCAGCCGCCGAACGCCCGCGCGAACCCGAAGCCCTGCGGCACGGGCACCCGCGGCGGGATCAGCAGCGCGTGGCCCGCGGCCGACGCGGCCACCGGCCCGTCCGGCTCGGCGGTCAGCAGCACCCGCGCGCCACGACGGCCCGCGCGGTAGATCGACTCGGCCAGCACGGCGTCACCGGGGTCCTCGGTGTGCGCCAGCACCACGTCCAGCGCGCCGACCCACGGCGGCAGCTCGTCCGCGACGACCACCGGCACCGGGCAGGCCGGCCCCAGCAGCGCGGACGAGAGCTTCGCGACCGACGTGCCGACACCGGGCCGGGTCAGGAGCACGAGCGCGCGCGGCCGTTCCTCGAACGTCCTCGCGACGCCCAGCTCCGCCGCGACCTCGGCGGTGGCGCGGACCTGCGCACCCGCGTGCGCGGCGGCGCGCAGCCAGCCACCGGTGTCGTTCTCACCGATGCGGCGCGAGTCGTCCAGCAAGCTGTCGTCGAACACGCCAGGTCACCCGGCCGTCGGGTCCTGGTCGGCGTCCAGCCGCACGGCCTCGTCCAGCAGCAGCACCGGGATGCCGTCCGTGACGGGGTACGAGCGGTGGCACACCGAGCACGTGAGGAAGTTCGCTCCGGGGTCGGCGGAGGTGCCGACCAGCAGCGCGCCGTGCTCTGGGCACGGGCACGCCAGGATCTCCAGCAGCTGGGCGTCGAGTTGCACTGCCATTGGTCGTTCCCTTTCGTCAGCCGCGCACGATCGCGAGGACTTCGTCCCGCAATGCGGCGACCGCGTCGGAGTCGGCGGCTTCCACGTTCAGGCGGAGCAGCGGTTCGGTGTTGGAGGCCCGCAGGTTGAACCACGAACCGTCGGGCAGGTCGACGGTGAGACCGTCGAGCTCGTCGAAGGTGACGCCGTCCCGTGCCCCGAAGGTTGCCTTGATGGCCGAGATCCGGTCGGCCTGGTCGGCGACGGTCGAGTTGATCTCGCCGGACGCCGAGTACCGCTCGTACTCGCGGGCCAGTTCGGACAGCGGCTCCGGCTGCTCGCCCAGCGCGGCCAGCACGTGCAGCGCGGCCAGCATGCCGGTGTCGGCGTTCCAGAACTCGCGGAAGTAGTAGTGCGCCGAGTGCTCGCCGCCGAAGATCGCGCCCGTGGTCGCCATCTCGGCCTTGATGAACGAGTGGCCCACGCGGGTGCGGACCGGCTTGCCGCCGCGCTCGGCGACGATCTCCGGCACGGCCTTGGAGGTGATCAGGTTGTGGATCACCGTGGCGCCGGGGGCCTTGGCCAGTTCGCGCACGGCCACCAGCGCCGTGATCGCGGACGGCGAGACCGGCTCGCCGCGCTCGTCGATCACGAAGCAGCGGTCCGCGTCGCCGTCGAACGCCACACCGGCGTCCGCCCCGACCTCGACGACCTTGGCCTGGAGGTCGACCAGGTTCTTCGGGTCCAGCGGGTTCGCCTCGTGGTTCGGGAAGTTGCCGTCCAGCTCGAAGTACATCGGGACGACCTCGATCGGCAGGCCCTTGAACACCTCGGGCACCGTGTAGCCGCCCATGCCGTTGCCCGCGTCCACGACGACCTTCAGCGGACGGCTCCCCGACAGGTCGACGAGGTTGAGCAGGTAGGCGGCGTAGTCGGCGAGCAGGTCGCGCTCGGACCGGGTGCCGGGCGTGACGCCCTCGGCGTCCGGCACACCGCGTTCGGCGTCCTCCCGGACCTGCGACAACCCGGTGTCCTGGCCGACCGGCGAGGCACCCGCGCGGCACAGCTTGATGCCGTTGTACTTCGCCGGGTTGTGGCTCGCGGTGAACATGGCGCCGGGCAGGTCCAGCCGGCCGGACGCGAAGTACAGCATGTCCGTGCTCGCGAGGCCGATGCTGATCACGTCCACGCCCTGCGCCGTCACGCCGTCGGCGAAGGCGCTCGACAGCTCGGGCGACGAGTCGCGCATGTCGTGGCCGATGACGACGGCGGGGCCGCCCACCAAGCGCGCGAACGCGGCACCCAGGTCGCGGACGACGGCGGCGTCGAGCTGCTCACCCACCACACCACGCACGTCGTAGGCCTTGACGACGCCGGACAGATCGCGCACGCGGACACTCCTCGGCTGGACATACTCGGCTTCGGCAGCTCTTGACACCGCCCGGCCGGAAGCCTACCGGTGACCCGCCCGGCGACTCAGTCCTCGTGCGGATCAGGCAGAACGCGCAGGTGACCCCGCCGTATGTTGCCCGTCTGGAGGTCGCGCTGGAGATCGCGCACCTCAAGGGGCCGATCGGCTCGTCCCGCCTCGCGCACCGCCTCGGCCAACGCCGTCAGGTCGTCCACGGTCGGCTCAGGAGCCGCGAACTCACCCTGGTACCTCACGACTTCCCACCCGCGGGGGGCGGTGAGCCTCAACGCGTGCTCCTCGCACAGGTCGTAGCTGTGCGGTTCGGAGTACGTGGCGAGGGGACCGACGACAGCGGTGGAGTCCGCATAGGCATAGGTGAGCGTGGCGACTGCCGGGTTAGCGCACCCGGTTCGCGAGCACCGTCTCACGCTCCGCACGGCGGGGACGATAGCGCGTCCGGCGCGAGTCGTGTCGGAGGCACGCTGGTTTTGACGTGAGACACCTCTCGTTCAAGTATCCGGAGGGCGCGTTTAGCGCCCTTCGGAGCTGGACAACTAGGCTTGTGGACGTGGTGATGGCTCGGGGTTCGTGGCGACAGGGTTCTCCGCGGCGACGCAACCGCGACAGGCACGGGAGAGGCCTGCGCGGTCCGCTGTACCCGGCGACCCTTCCCGCTGCCCGCAGCAGGGCCGAGCGGTTCGACGCCCTGGTGCTCGAAGCGCTGGAGCCGATCGAGGCGCGCTGGCGGACGGAGCTGACGCAGCTCGACGTCGCGGTGGACGACGTGCCGGACGTGCAACCGACCGACAGCGAGGACGGCGGGGTCGTCGAGGACGGCAACGTGCCGCTGGCCCGGCTCATGCCCGCCGCGTCCGACAAGTCCGGCGGGCCCTCGCGAGCGCGGATCGTGCTGTACCGGCGGCCGCTCGAAGCGCGCGCCAAGGACGGCGCCGACCTCTCCGACCTGGTGCACGACGTGCTGGTGGAGCAGGTCGCGAACTACCTCGGCCTGGACCCGGACGTCATCGACGGGGAGTAGCCGCCGCCCGCGACGGGATCGCCGTCAGCAGGGTGAACAGCACCGCGGCGGCCTGGAGCAGCAGCAACAGCTCGCGCACCGACCCCGTCGCCTCGATCCGCACCTCGCTCGCCGTGGTCGGCACGGTGACGCCGACCTGGTGCCCCCAGACGCGGGACACCGGGGCGGGCCTCCCGTCGACCACCGCCCGCCAACCGGGTTCGTCCTCGGCGGCCAGCACGAGCACCCGGCCCTCCGGGCCCTCCGAGACGCGCATGGCGGCCGACGGCGGCCCGGACTCGACCGGCGCGATGCCGGGGACGCCCAGTTCCGTCGGCGGGTCGCCGCCGGACCGGGCGCGGCGGGCCAGTTCCGGCGACAGCAGGACGGCGTTGCCCGCCGCCAGCTGGACGCGCAGCACCGGGCGGCCGTCGGTCATCGGGGACGTCTCCGCCACCAGGTCGCCGACGGCCGCGCGCACCCGGTCGGCGGTGGGCCCGTCGGGCAGCACGACGAACGCGACCCCGGCCGTCGCGGCCTGGGCGAGCGCCAGGCGGGCGGCGTCGGGGGTGCCCTCCGCCAGGTCGCGGGTCCAGCGGTTGAGCCGGGCCGGGCTGGAGGACGTCGGCGCGAGGTCGTCGTCGCCGAAGGACGGCATCCGACCGGCGACCTGACGGGTCCGGTCCCCGAGGACGAGCACGCCACGACCGGTGAGCGGCAGTTCGTTGGCGACGGTGGACGGCAGTTCGGCCGCGCCGGTCCGCAGCGGACCCTCGCGCAGGCCGAACACCCCGGAGCAGGCGAGGGCGACCACGGCCACCACGCCGGCCACCGACACCAGGTGCCGGACGCGGTCGCCGGCGGGCGGACCGTCCCGCCGGCACGCGGCCAGGACGACCCACAGCAGGCCCCAGCCGAGCAGCACGAGCGGCGCGCCGGTCCAGCCGTGCTGGACGGGGCCGCCGGTCAGCGGTGACATCGGCACGGCGAGCAGCGCGGCCCCTGCGAGGACACCGAGGACGACCACGCCGAGGCCGGGCAGCATCGCCCGGTTCGGCCGCAGCGCGAGGGCGCCGAACGCGGCCAGCACCACCAGCGCGCCCACGAACGGCAGCGCGCCGGGACCGCCGGGCCGCAGGGCGACCAGGTCGAGCGGGCCGACGTCCGGGGTGGCGACGACCGCCCCGGTGCCGTGCAGGACCACCACGGGGTGTTGCAGGACGACGGCGGGCCACGGCAGCAGCAGCGCCATCGGCAGCAGCACGACGGCGAACAGCCCGGCGACCCGGCGCCTGCCCTCCCCCGGTCCGCCGGGGACGGCCACGAAGCCGATCAGCGCGCCGACGATCACCGCCAGGTGCACCAGCGGCGAGAACGCGCCGACCACGGCCGTGGCGAACGCGGTGCCGGACACCACCGGCAGCCAGGACCGGCCACCCGCGCCGCGCAGCACGCCGAGCACCCCGGCGAACACCAGCGGCGCGAGGACGTGGACCACGACGACGTCGAGCCGCCCCTGGCTGACGGCGGAGGTCGCGGCGGGCAGCAGCCCGTACGCGGCGGCGACCACCGCGCGCACCGGGCGGCGGACCCGCATCCGCCTGCTGGCGACGTACGCGGCCAGCGCGGCGAGCGGCGCGTCGAACAGCAGGACCAGCGCGACCACGGCGGCCGGACCGCCGAGGAACGAGCCGAGGAGGCCGAGGACCGCGAGCGTCGCCGGGGCGGGCGCGGTCGTGCCGCCGCTCACCGGGTTCCACGCGGCGAGGTAGCCGGACCACGTCTCGCCGAGTGCTTGGACCGGCAGCAGGCGGCCGCCGGAGAGGTCGATGCCGAGCCTGCCCGAGTTCGCCACCAGCGCGAACAGGGTGAGGCCGAGCACCAGCAGCAGCGGAGGACCGATCAGCAGGGACCGCAGGACGCGGGCCCGGTCGACCTCGACGAAGACCAGTTCGGGCTCCGGGCGGCCGTCCCTGGGCACCGGCGACGGGCGGGGTTTGGGGCTCGGCCGCAGCGCGGGCGGGAGTTCCGCCGCCTCGGTCGCGACCTGCACCACGGTCGCGGGACGGCGCAGGCCGCTGGTCGCGCGCACCGGGTGGCCCCGGCCGAGCGCACCGGCGGGCAGGGCGTCCGGGCCGACGACCGGGCGGCGGGTGTCCTTTTCGGACGGCGGCGGGCGCCAGCCGCTCGGCCTGCCCTCGTCCTCCGGCAGCCTGCCGAGGCTGACGTCAGCCTGGACGCGGCGGCGGATCAGGTACGAGGTGGCCGAGCGGACGGCGTTGCGGAACCTGGTCGTGCGGCTGGTGACGAGCCCGCGGACCGCTCCGGAGCCGCCGCGCCTGGCCCGGCGGGCGGCGAGCAGCCCGGCCCGGCCGCTGAGCAGGTAGCGCAGCGCGCCGAACTCGCCGCGCGCGTCCGTCCACCTCCGCAGCAGCACGAACCCGAGCGCGCGCAGGACCTGGAGCACGGCGAGCCGGGGCAGGCCGAGCAGGAACGAGGGCGTGGACGTGTTCGCCAGGAACGTCCGGAGACCGTGCCCGCGGTCGACGCCGCGCAGCAGCGGACCGGGTCGGGCGGCCACCGCGTCCAGCCTGCGCAGGCCCCGCGACGCGGCGCGGACGTGGCGCATCCTCGCCACCGGGACGCACAGCACGAGGTGCCCGGCGCGGTTGGCGCGCCAGCCGAAGTCGACGTCGTCGCGCAGCATCGGCATGCGCTTGTCGTAGCCGCCGAGGTCCTGCCAGACCCGGCGCTTGATCAGCGAGCCCGCCGAGGACACCGCGAGCGCCTCGGTGCTCTGCTCGAACCGCGCGGAACCGCCGGAGCCGAAGCGGCTCCAGTCCGGTTCGGCCGGTCCGATGCCGGTCTGCCGGTGGCCGGAGGAGTCCGTCGAGACACCCGCCTCGACGACGAGCCTGGGGTCGGCCCAGTCCAGGGCCAGGGGGCCGAGCACCGCGGCGCCCGGCGACAGGTCGGCCGCGGTCAGCAGCGAGGACAGGCAGTCCGGTTCGGGCGCGCTGTCGTCGTGCAGGAGCCAGATCCACTTGCCGGGGTCACCCCAGCGCTGGACGGCGTGGTCGACGGCCGCGTGCACGGCGGCGGCGAACCCCGTGCCCCTCGGCATCCCGAGGACGCCGTCGAGGATCCGGTCCGGACCTTCGGCGGCCTCCGCGAGCATCTTCGCCGTGCGGTCGGTCGATCCCGTGTCGACCGCGATGACGTGACGAGGCCTCGGTTCTTGGCGGCGCAACGCTGACAGCGCGGTGCCGAGCCACTGGTCCCCGTCGTGGCAGACCAGCACGGCCAACACCGGCGCGGTCCGAAGCCGCGGAGTGGTACTGCTCACCAAGTGCCCACTCCCGTGCCGCTCGCCGCCTCGCCTGTCCGCTGAGCATTCCTCACGACAGGCCGGTTCGGCGAGCTTTCACACGGCGCGCTTCTTGAGCTTCCTCCGCTCGCGTTCGGACAGGCCGCCCCAGATGCCGAAGCGCTCGTCGTGCGCCAAGGCGTACTCCAGGCATTCCGAACGCACCTCGCAGCCAAGGCAGATGCGCTTGGCCTCGCGGGTGGATCCGCCCTTCTCGGGGAAGAACGCCTCCGGGTCGGTCTGCGCGCACAGGGCGCGCTCCTGCCAGTCCTGCTCGTCAGTCGGGTCGTAGAACTCGGTCAGCATTCCCAGCTCCTGCGCCGGGCCCTCCAACCGGTCCACGCCACGATCCCCGTCGATTTCCTGCATACAGTCCGCCTCCTCGCCTTCCGCTCTCCCCGGTTGGCGGACACCACTCGCAGTCCCACAACAGCGAATGACACCGATGTGATTACACCTGCGTCACAGCAGGGGGTCAAGCCGAGTCCACAGGACGGGGGATATTCCCGCGAATGGCCCCAAAACCCTTGACTAGCAGCACAGACGGTGATTGGTCCCACGCTGGCAGCGATGCCCGCAGCTCCAACGGCCTAGAGGCCGCTCCACGGGACAGGCCACACTGATGGGGTGAAGCGATCAGCTGTGCGACCCAGTCCACTGTTCCTGGGTCTGTTGGCGGTCACGGCAGCGGGGGCCGTGCTCACCACCTTCGGCGCCGAAACAGGTCCCCTCGCCATCACCGGAACCGTGCTCTTCGTCCTCGGCGGGTGGGCGGTTTCCTTGTGCCTGCACGAATTCGGGCACGCGATCATCGCCTACCGCGGCGGTGACCACTCCGTCGCGGGCAAGGGCTACCTGACCCTCGACATCCGCCACTACACCGATCCAGTGCTGAGCATCGTGCTACCGCTGGTGCTACTGGCCTTCGGCGGAATCCCTCTTCCGGGTGGCGCTGTGTGGATCAACCACCACTCCCTGCGGTCGAAGGGGGTGGAGTCGATGGTCTCCTTGGCGGGGCCGTTGACCAACCTCGTGCTCGGTCTGCTTCTCGCCGGATCGGTGGCGATTTTCAACCCTTCCGTGGCACTCGCGGCTGCCCTTTCGTACCTCGCGTACCTCCAGATCATCGCCTTCGTGCTCAACGTCCTGCCCATCCCCGGCCTCGACGGCTGGGGGATCTGGGAGCCGTACCTGCCCTACCAGGCGCAGCAGTTCGGCGCCAAGGTGCGGCCGTGGGCGCCGCTGGCGCTGTTCGCCGCGCTGTTCGCGTTCCCCGCCGTGGCGAGCGTGTTCTTCGTCATCGGCGAGGCCGTGTTCGAGCTCATCGGCGGGCAGATGGCGTTCGCCGGTTTCGGCCAGTCCAACTTCATGTTCTGGCGCTGACGAAACAGTGGAACCAGCCGCGTGGGAGGATCGCGCCCCGTGAAGGTCGTCGTTTTGGTGGGTGGCGTTGGCGGTGCCCGGTTCCTGGTCGGCCTGAAGGCCCTCCTGGGGACCGAGGCGGGGCACGAGGTCGTCGCGGTGGTGAACACCGGTGACGACGTGTGGATGCACGGGCTGCGGATCACGCCCGACCTCGACACGTGCATGTACACGCTCGGCGGGGGCATCGACGTCGAGCGCGGCTGGGGTCGGGCGAACGAGTCCTGGACCGTCAAGGAGGAGTTGGCCGCCTACGGCGCCGAGCCCACGTGGTTCGGCCTGGGCGACCGCGACATGGCGACGCACCTGGTGCGCTCGCGCATGCTCCGGGCCGGGTACCCCCTCTCCGCCGTCACGGAGGCCCTGTGCGCCCGCTGGCAGCCGGGGGTGACCCTCCTGCCGATGTCGGACGACCGGGTCGAGACGCACGTCGTCGTCGAGCAGGACGGCGAGCAGAAGGCGATCCACTTCCAGGAGTGGTGGGTCCGCCACCGGGCCGAGCTGCCGGCGAAGTCGTTCGCCTCCGTGGGCGCCGACACCGCGACGCCGGGGCCGGGCGTGCTGGACGCCATCGAGACCGCGGACGCGGTCATCCTGGCCCCGTCCAACCCCGTCGTCAGCGTCGGGACGATCCTGGGCGTGCCCGGCGTCCGCGACGCGCTTCGGAAGACCGAAGCGGGCGTCGTCGGCCTGTCCCCGATCATCGGCGGCAAGCCGCTGCGCGGGATGGCCGACGCCTGCCTGACGGCGATCGGCGTCGAGACGAGCGCGGAGGCCGTCGGCCGCCACTACGGCTCCCGCAAGTGCTCCGAGGACGGCGTCCTCGACGGCTGGCTGGTGCACACCGGCGACCGCGCCGACGTCGAGGGCGTGGCGGTCCGCGCGGTCCCGCTGCTGATGTCCGATGTGGACGCCACGGCCGCGATGGCCGCCGCCGCACTGGACCTCGCGGGGGTCGACCTTGCCTGACCACTCCGCCCCCGGCGGGATCGAGGTCCTGCCGGTCCCCGGCCTCCCCGAGTTCCGCCCCGGCGACGACCTCGGGGCCGCGCTGGCCGGCGCGGCCCCGTGGCTGCGGGACGGCGACGTGGTCGTCGTCACGAGCAAGGTCGTGTCCAAGGTGGAGGGACGGCTGATCACCGTCCCGGCGGACCCGGAGGAGCGGGACGCGGTCCGACGGCGGTGGGTCGAGGCCGAGTCCGTGCGCGTGCTGGCCCGCAAGTCCCGCACGCTGATCACGCAGAACAAGCTCGGCGTCGTCCAGGCCGCGTCGGGCGTGGACGCGTCGAACGTGGCGGGCGACGAGATCGCCCTGCTGCCCGTCGACCCGGACGCCTCCGCGGCGACGCTGCGCGCGGACCTGTTGGCACGCCTGGGGGTCACCGTCGGCGTGGTCATCACCGACACCATGGGCCGGGCGTGGCGGATCGGCCAGACCGACGCCGCCATCGGCTCCGCGGGCCTGGCCGTCGTGCACCGCTACCGGGGCCAGGTCGACCGGCAGGGCAACGAGCTGGTGGTGACGGAGGTGGCGGTGGCGGACGAGATCGCCTCCGCCGCGGACCTCGTCAAGGGCAAGCTGGGGGGCACCCCCGTGGCCGTCCTCCGTGGACTGTCCATTGAGGACGACGGCTCGACGGCCCGCGACCTGACCCGCCCGATCGAGGACGACCTGTTCCGCCTGGGGACGGAGGAGGCCATCGCCCAAGGCCGTGCCGAAGCCGTGCTGGTGCGCCGCTCCGTGCGGACGTTCACCGACGAACCGGTGGACCCGGCGCTGCTGCGCCGAGCCGTCGCGGCCGCCCTGACGGCACCCGCCCCGCACCACACGAGGCCGGTTCGCTTCGTCCACGTCCGAGACCGCCGGACCGCCCTCCTGACCGCGATGCGGGACCAGTGGGAAGCGGACCTCCGCGCGGACGGCTGGTCCGACGAGCGCGTCGCCAAGCGGGTCAAGCGCGGCGACCTGCTGCACGGCGCCACGGAGGTCGTCCTCCCGTTCCTCGTCCGCGAAGGCGCCCACGCCTACCCCGACCCGCGCCGGGCCGCCGCCGAGGTGACCATGTTCACGATCGCGGGCGG
>DATMCA010000795.1:0-6804 GCA_035559015.1 Umezawaea sp.
AGCGCCCATGACCACGATCAGCACGCACAGGAACGACAGGCCGATCGTCACCGTGTTCAGGTTGCCCACGTCGATCTGCGACAGGCCGATCGCCGTCACCGTGCTGAACGTCAGCAGCACCGCCAGCGAGATCAGCGCCCACGCCGCGCCCCACGTCCGCGCGCGGACGACGGCGAACACCATCACCGCGCCGACCATCGTGATGGTGATCGACAGCAGCAGCCCGATGTGCGGCGGTGACGCGATCACCGCGTCGAACCCGTACAGGCCGTGCCACCACTGGTCCCACAGGCCGTAGATCAGGAACGACGCGGCGCCGATGCCGGAGATCAGGTAGCCGACGGGCGCGGCGAACGTGCGACCGAACACCGCGACCGCCCGACCGCCGACCATCGGTTCCACCGGACGGCCGGAGCGCTGCGCCGCCGTCGTCAGCAGCACGACCACGAGGCTCGCGATGCCGGAGAACGCGCTGCCCGAGTAGAGGAGCAGGTGCGGCAGCGTGAAGAACGTGTCCGGACCGACGTCGCTGTGCCACTGGATGTCCCAGGTCAGCCCGGTCAGCGACAGCACCGTGCCACCCAGCACGAAGCTCGCCGCGGTCACCCCGCGCGGCACGGCCTTGGTCGTCGTGGCCACTGAGGCCCCCGACGCGGTGAGATCCATGTTCGGTCCCCTTATCCCTTCACGAGCAGTGGAAGAACGACTTGGTCGACACCGCTCGCGTCGTGCAGCGAGACGGTGATCTGCCACGGACCGGCCATCGGCAGGTCCGCGGTGGGGGCGCGGAAACGGCCCGTCCCCTCGGGGAGAGCGGTCACGGGGGCGAGCGCGTGCCCCATCTGCGGCATCACCGGCTCGACGGTGACCTCGTCCGGTGCGACCGGCGTCCCGGTCTTGTCGGTGACCTCGAAGCCCAGCGAGTTCGGCCCGGTGCGGGGGTCGTCCACGGAGAGCCGGACGGTGTACCGCGCGCCGGAGGCGGACGTGGTGGTCGCGCCGCCGTCGGTGGTGGCGCGGAACACCAGCGCCACCAGGGCGACCACCACCGCCAGCGCCGCGCCCGCGACGATCGCGCGCCTGTTCACCGCCGCTCACCCCCGGCCGCCGGGACGTCGACCACCGCGGGCGTGGTGCGCACGGCGTAGCCGCGTTCGGCCTGCACCCACACGAGGTACCGGCCGGGCAGCGGGAACGAGTAGGTGAACGGCACGTCCGGGCCGAACGCCGCGACGCTCTCGTCCGGTTTGTCCGGCAGTCCCGGTGTCGGCGGTGTCATCGCGTGGACGTGCGCCCACACCGGCGCGTCCGCGACCTCCCCGGTGACCGGCCCGACCACGATCATGTGGCCGAGCATCCCCAGCCAGGGCTGGAGGTCCTTCGCGCCGAACCGGGCGGTGATCGTGCTCGGCGAGCCCGCCGCCGCGATCCTCCGGTCCAGCGCGACGTCCTCGGTGGCTGGCACGGCCGTTCCGGCGGCGGCCAGCACGGCCGTCGTGCGCAGGAGTTGCCTGCCGCCGCCCCGTCGGGCGATCTCGGCGGCCACCGCGTACCGGCCGGTCTCGGGCGCGACGAGCTTCGCCCGGAAGTCGCCGGGACCGACCCGCACCGGGTGCAGGTGCCACAGCCTCCCGCTCGGCGACACGACGCCCAGGTGCGCGAACGCGTTGTCGTGCACCAGGAGGTCGTCCACCGGCCGCCCGGTCGACCCGTCGGTCAGGGCCAGCCGGAGGTCGTCGTCCACCACTGTCGCCACCAGGTTCACCGGCGGCCGCGAGTAGTCCGCTGTGGACGAACGCGCGCCCGCGTACGGGTCGGTGACGTTGTCCACCGACGGGTCGAGGTCGCTGCCCGGCGCGGGCGGCGGTGGTACCGACGACGACAGCACCGCCGCCGTGACCGCCACGGCCAGCGCCGCGACCACCCCGGTCGCGGGCACGAACGAGGCCGCGCCACCGCGGCGCAGCGCCACGACGAGCGTCACCAGCATCAGCACGCCCGCCGCGACGAACCCGCCGTACGCCGCGTTCTGCGGCGGCGACATCACCCGCGCGGGCACCACGAACGGGATCGTGGCCACCCGCTGACCGTCGTCGATCGCGAGTTCCCACGGCCCCGGCCCGTCCACCCGCAGCGTGCCGGTGTGGAAGCCCGGCTCCGCCGTGAGCCGCACGGTCGTGCCGCTGATCGTCGAACCGTCGCGGTTCAACCTCAGCCCCAGGTCACCGGCCGGGCTGCCGACGTGCGTCACCACGTCGACGTGCACCGGACCGGGCACCGGCTCGACCCGCCGGATGACCACCGTCAGCTCGCGGTCGCCCAACGTCTGCGCGACCTGGATGTCGGCACCGCCGGGCGCGCCGTCCGCCGACGCGGGAACCGTTCCGCCCCAGGCGAAGCCGACCACGCACAAGATCACCAGTATCGCTCTCATCGTGGTCGAACCTAGGGATCGGGAGCCGGGGGGTCGTCGCCGTGCGGGGTGAAACCGAGTCCCCCTCAAGGGGGATCCCGACCCTGGGGGGAACACGGGATCCCCCTTGAGGGGGACTCGCCACGGCCGCCGGTAGCGGAAGATCGGTGTGGTGAGGGGGATGTGGAAGCGCGTGGGCGACCCCAGGGTGTCGTTGACCCGGCAGTCGCTGCTCGTGGCACTGGTGTGCCTGTTCGCCGACTCGTTCGTGTACCTGTTCAAGGCGCCGATGCCGATGTCCGCCCCCGCGGTGCTGGGGCTGGTGATGATCGTGGTGGTCGACGCCGCGCTCGCGGGGCCCGCTCGGCTGTCGGGCGTCGTGGCCGTCGGGCACGCGGTGGTGCGGGTCGTGCTGCCGCTGATGTTGGACCGGCCGTTGAAGTTCTGCGCCAACGAGGCGGGGATGATGATCGCCGGCTACCGGGCGGGCGCGTGGCTGGTGGGCGTGCCCGCGTTCGCCGCGCTGGGCGCGCTGGCCACGGGGATGGTGGCGACCCACTTCGCGCTGAGCACCGGTGAGGTGCGGCTGGTGAACGACGTGCGGATGCTGCCGGTGGAGGTGGTCAGCGGTGCCGTCCTGCCCTGGCTGGTCGGCCGGTACACCACCGCGCGGCGGGCGTACATCGCCGAACTGGACCAGCGCTCCGAACGGGAGAGGCGGGACGCGGAGCAGGGGCTGGCGAAGGCGATAGCGGCCGAGCGCAGCGCCATAGCCCGCGACCTGCACGACGTGATCGCGCACCACGTGAGCGCCATCAACCTGCACGCGGGCGCGGCCCGCCTTGGGCTGGACCAGGGCAGGACACCGCTCGCCACCTCGTTGAGCGCCGTCGAGACCGCCAGCCGCGCGGCGATGGTCGACCTGCGGCATCTGCTCGACCTGCTGCACGGCGACAACTCCGACAGCGCGCGCCAACCGGGCCTGGACAACCTCGACGAGCTGTTCGACGGCGTGCGCGCCGCCGGGATACCGGCCAGGCTCACGACGTCCGGCGTTCCGCGGGCGCTGCCCGAGTCGCTGGGGATCACGCTCTACCGGATCGTGCAGGAGATGCTGACCAACGCGCTGCGCCACGGCGATCCGTCGGGCGTGGACGTGGAGCTGGCGTTCCGGCGCGACTCGCTCGCGCTGAGCACCGCCAACCGCGTGCCCGCGCTCGTCGGCGCCCGCGCCGAGGGCCACCGGCGCGGCCTGGAGGGCATCCGCAACCGCGCCCGCCTGTTCGACGGCGTCACCACCTGCGGCCTGGACCCCGACGGCCGCACCTGGCGCACCGCCGTGACCTTCCCCCTGGAGCCGTCACCACCATGTTGAGCGTCCTGCTCGCCGACGACCACGCCATGCTCCGCTCGGGCATGCGCGCCATCCTCGACACCCAGCCGGACCTCGACTGCGTCGCCGAGGTCGCCGACGGCCGCGCCGCCGTCGCCGAGGTCGCCCGGCTCCGCCCCGACGTGGCCGTGCTCGACATCCGGATGCCCAAGCTCGACGGCCTGAGCGCCACCGAGGCCATCCTCGCCGCGCCGGACAACCGCACGAAGGTCGTCGTGCTCACCACGTACGACAGCGACGAGTACGTCTACCGCGCCCTCAACGCGGGTGCCAGCGGCTTCCTGCTGAAGAGCCTGCCGCCCGAGGAGCTGATCGGCGCGATCCGCGTGGCGGCCCGCGGCGACGCCCTCATCGACCCGTCCGTCACGCAGCGGCTGGTGGCTCGGTTCGCCAGCAGCATCGCGCCCGCCGCGTCCGCGCCGGGGTTGGACCAGCTGACGGCACGGGAGCACGAGGTGCTGCTGCTGGTGGCGGCCGCTTGCACGAACGCGGAGATCGCGGCCCAGCTCCACGTGGGCGACGAGACGGTGAAGACCCACGTTTCCCGCATCCTCGCGAAGCTCGGCCTGCGGGACCGGGTCCACGCCGTCGTCTACGCGCACCTCAACGGACTGGTGCCGAGGAACGTCCGGTAGCTCAGGCTGAGAGCCTGCGGGCGATCGCCGGGATCACGATCACGGCTGCGACCAGGTGCGTCACCATCAGCAGCGCCTTCGTGGCCGTGGCGGCGTCCGCGAGCACGTCCGGCACCAGTGACAACGCGGTGAGCGCGACCGTGGTGCGGACGAACACCGGGCGCGGTCGGCGAGCCCACCGCTTCAACCCCAGCGCCAACACCAGGCCCACCAACGAGAAGACGGCGGTCAGCGTGGCGAACCCCGGCACCGGGATCGGCGCACCGCTGACGTTCAAGCTGATCCCGGCGAAGTCGCCCGCGGCGGCGACGGCCGCGGTGGCGACCGAGGCGACGGCCGTGGCGACCAGTCCGGCGACGATCAGCGGCTTGGCGG
Source organism: Umezawaea sp. (assembly GCA_035559015.1). Lineage (GTDB taxonomy): Bacteria > Actinomycetota > Actinomycetes > Mycobacteriales > Pseudonocardiaceae > Umezawaea. Next base: position 4,817 of record DATMCA010000795.1, read on the forward strand.
AGGAGCGGGTGGTGGGAGCGGTGGTGGTGGTGGTGGTGGTGGACATCGCGAGCCTCCGGTGAGCGGGGGCCGGTCCGTTGCCGGCCTTCTGCTCACACGTCGAACCGGCTCGACGACTTTCGACATCGCCGCGGCAGAAACTTCAAGAAGTTCTCGCCCCGCGCATCCGGTCCTCCTCCCCGGCGGGCAGCCGCTGACTCACGCCGGTTCCCCGGCGAACCGGTCCTCGAAGTGCCGTTCCGCGAACGCGATGAAGCGCTCCACGTCCCGGACCGCCGACGGCGCCCCGAACGAGACCCGCACGGTCCCGCCGCTGGGCAGCCCGGCCACGTCGAGGGATTCGCCGACGTGCCGCGTGCCGTGCTTGAGCAGCGCCCGCATCGACCTGGGGCAGAGTTCGGACACGTTCGTGCCCGCGCCGGGGTTGCCGTGGTCGCCCGTGCGCAGGGAGATCCCCGCTCCCGCGGCCTCCTCGCCGACGGTGCGGACGTCGATCACCCGACCGTCGGGGTCGAGGAAGTTGAAGCTGACGATGCCGCCCCTGGCCACCGTCGTGGTCGGTCCGTACACGCGGGCCATCGGGGCGCCGTTGCCGTGGCGGAGGGTGGTGAGGCGGTCGAGGAACCAGCCGGTCAGGTAGCGGACCCGGCGGGAGATCAGCTCGACGCCGGTGTCGGCCAGGAGGGACAGTCCCACCTCGACGTCCGGGATGGACAGGAAGTTGAGGCTGCTGTCCTCCAGCGCGGAACCCAGGCGGGACAGGGCGTCCCGCCGCACGACCAGGCAGCCGACGCCGGTCGGGTAGCCGAACACCTTGTACCAGCTCACCGTCACGAACTCCGGGCGCACCATGCTCAGGTCGAGGGTGTTCGTCGGCAGGTACGCGGCCGCGTCGAGCAGGACGTCGTAGCCGCGTTCGCGGGCGATGTCGATCCAGCCCAGCGGGTGCTGCACGCCGGTGAACCCGCTCTGCGCGGGGAACGCGAACAGGCCGCGCCTGCGGTCCGGGCGCTTGCGGCCGAGCGCGGAGATGACCGTGCTGGTGGAGATCCGCAGATCGGGCCGCTGGGTCGCGATCACGGTCGTGGTCGCGGCGAACTCGCGCACACCCCGGACCGACTCGTGGTTGTCCGAGGTGAGGACGAGCCTGCCGTGCCTGCCGAACGGGTACCGCTCGCCGACGAGCCGGGCCGCCGCGGAGGCGTTCGCGGTGAACACGACGGTGTACTCGTGCGGCGACGCGTTGAGGTGGCGCAGCACGGCGTGGCGGGCGCGGTCGATCGCGGGCGCGGTGGTGCTCGGGCTGCCGGGCAGGATGCCGCGCATCCGGCGCTGGTGGGCCTCGTGCTGGGAGGTCGCCGCCAGACCCGAACCGGCGAAGTCCAGGTACAGGTGGTTCTGCTCGTCGAGGTACGCGTACTCCGTGCGGCGCAACCGGTCCAGACCGCGGGTCAGTTCGTAGCCGGGGTGGCTCGCCGAGAATTCGGCGGGCTCCCCGGCATTCCGCGCGGTCAGCACGCGGTCGGTGTGGCGTGAGGTCATCTTTGCTCCCCGCGGTGAGATGACGAAGGCCGGCAACAATTCGCCGAATGGGAATACGGGTTCCGACAAACGCGGAACGCGTCCAGGGAACATACACCGCGCACATGCCCGAACTTGGTAAGACGCGGCCGTTGTTACGAGGCACACATCTGTTCTCCCGCGGTCGTTTCGGGGAATAACGAATGACCGCAAGAATGTGGAACGGCTGTTCAGCGGCGCGGGCTCGTTCTTCGCCCTTGTTGTTGGCTAATGCTCGCCTGCGCGGTCGGGAACAACGTTCGGAGTGCGCGTTCGGCCATTGATGGCCTCCCGTTCGGCCACACTTGGGCCGCGGGACTTCTCGGGCGGGCGCGCGACCGCTACGGTCGGCGCCACACCAACGGCCTCAAGACCCTCCGGGGTTCAGCGTGCCTGGCGATCATCGCGGGCTAGTCCGCCCGCAGGCG
>DATMCA010000796.1:0-2190 GCA_035559015.1 Umezawaea sp.
TGACCGATTCACTTACACAGACATCTTGACAAGCTCGTCACGGCGTTCATGCTCGCGCGCAGCGAGAGCGCCTCACCGGCGACGGTGCAGCGCACGGGCACCGCCCTGCGCTCGCTGCTGCGGTTCCTGCACCTACGCGGCATGATCGACACCTCGCTGGTGGGCGCGGTGCCCACCGCCGCCAACTGGAAACAGGCCGGGCTGCCGAAGTATCTGACGCCCGAACAGACCCGGATGTTGTTGGCCTCGTGCGACCCGGCTACCGCTGTGGGGCGCCGGGACGTGGCGATCCTGACGCTGTTGGCCCGGTTGGGGCTGCGCGCAGGTGAGGTGGCCGCGTTGCGATTGGAGGACATCGACTGGCGCCGCGGCGAGATCACGGTGGTGGGCAAGGGCAATCGGCACGAGCGCCTCCCGCTGCCGGTCGACGTCGGCGAGGCTCTCGTGTCCTACCTCAACGGGTCGCGGCCCGTCACAACCGCGAACCGGGAGGTGTTCCTCGGCCCGCGAGCCCCGCATCGGGCCCTGACCCGGGGAGCAGTCACCCAGCTGGTGGCCCGCGCCGCACGTCGGTGCGGGCTGGGGACGATCTACGCCCACCGGCTGCGGCACACCGCGGCCACCACCATGCTGCGCGCGGGCGCGTCCCTGGAGGAGATCGGGCTGGTGCTGCGCCACCGGCACGCGCTGTCCACCGCCTGCTATGCGAAGGTCGATCACGAACGGCTACGCGAGCTGGCGCGGCCCTGGCCAGGTGATGACCTGTGAGCGGGCTGCGCTCTCAGTTGCAGGACTACCTGACCCTTCGCCGGGCCATGGGGTTCAAGATGGAGCGTCACGCCAAGCTCCTCGGACAGTTCGTGGACTTCCTCGCCGCGCAGGACGCCGCGACGCTGACGATCGACCACGCTCTGGCCTGGGCGGGCGCTCCGAGCGGAGCGAATCCGCGTTGGTGGGCGGCGCGGCTGTCGATGGTCCGTGGCTTCGCGGTCCATCTGCAGGCGCTCGATCCCGCCCACCAGGTGCCGCCGCGCGGGCTGATGACCAGCGGTTCCCGCCGCACCGTCGTCCCCTACCTCTACACCGACCAGGAGATCGCCGGTCTGATCCGTGCGGCCGGCGAACTGTCGGGCCCGTTGCGGGCCGTGACCTACCAGACCTTGATCCGGCTGCTCGCGGTCACCGGAATGCGGGTCGGGGAGGCAATCGGGCTCGACCGCGAGGACCTCAACGAGCAGACCGGTGTGCTCACCATTCACGGCACCAAGTTCGGCAAGTCCCGCCAGCTACCGCTGCACCCCAGCGCCGTCGTCGGTCTGCGCGGCTACCTGGACCTGCGTGACCGGCTACAACCCGAGCGGCGGACATCGGCGCTGCTGGTGTCGACCCGCGGATGCCGGCTGCGCTACAACCGAGTCTGGGTGATCTTCCATCGGCTGCTGGTCCAGACCGAACTGACGGCCCAGTCACCGGGCCGCACTCCGCGGATTCACGACCTTCGCCACAGTTTCGCGGTCACCTGCATGCTCGGCTGGTATCGCGACGGCGCCGACGTGACGGCCATGCTGCCGCGCCTGTCGACCTACCTGGGCCACACCGACCCGAAGCACACCTACTGGTACCTGTCCGCCGCCCCGGAGTTGCTCGCGCTCGCCGCCGATCGGCTTGCCGCTCACCAGGAGGGGCTGCGGTGACCACTCTCGCCCCGACCCTGCAGGCGTTCTTCACCGACCGGCTGGCCCGGCACCGCCAGGCCAGCCCGCACACCATCGCCGCTTACCGCGACGCGCTGAAGCTGCTGCTGATCTTCGCCGCCAGGCGCACTGGCACCCCGCCGTCGGACCTGCAGATCACCGATCTGGACGCGCCGCTGATCGGAGCGTTCCACGAGCACCTAGAAACCGAACGCGGCAACAGCGTCCGCACCCGTAACGCCCGACTGGCCACGGTGCACTCGCTGTTCCGCTTCGCCGCCCTACGTCATCCCGAGCACGCCGCGATCATTCAGCGCGTCCTGGCGATCCCACCCAAACGCTTCGACCGCCAGCTCGTCACCTACCTCACCGAGCCCGAGGTCACCGCGTGTCGGCGTACGACCTCATCTGGCGAGGTGCGTACGACCTCACGTCCTGAGGTCAGCGCGGGCTGATCATGCCACGACATCACCTCCGGTGACCAGGTTGAGCCGGT
>DATMCA010000797.1:0-3302 GCA_035559015.1 Umezawaea sp.
CCACCGGCGAACCCGAGCCGCACTGGCTGATCAGCGCCCCCACCGTCCGCCACCCCGGCGAACGGCTGCCCGCGGACACGGTGCACCCGTACCTCGCGGCGAGGGCCGTGCTGCGCCTCTGGCAGGACGAACGGCTGGAAGACGGCAGGCCGGTGCGCGAGGTCGTGCACACCATCGCCATGCCCGGACTCGGCACCGGCGTCGGCGGCGTGGCGCCGGAAACCTGCGCGCGGCAGGTCGCCGCGGCGTGGGACGAGGTCTTCAGCCCGTTACCGAGACGTTAGCCACAGGTTGTGCACAAACCTGTGGACAACTATGGGGAAAGGCTGTGCACAACTAGCGGATCGACACCCGTCTTTCCAGGTCCAGCTCGTCCGTGATGGGGATGCCGTAGTCCCCCACGACCGGGATCTCCGGCTTGAGGCGGCGCGATTCGCGCACCGCGTCCGGCCTCAACGCCGCGAGCTTGAACCCGCGCCGCTGGTAGAAGCGCATCGCGTCCAGGTTGTCGTTCGTCGTCGTCAACCGGATGCGCGTGCAGCCGAGTTCCCGCGCGCGCACGACCGCCGCGTCGACCAGTGAGCTGCCCACACCGCGGCCCCGGCGGAGGGCGTCGATGGTGACGATCTCCATCACCGGACCGGTGGTCGTGTAGGTCAGCAGGCCGAGCACGCGGTCCTGCTGCTCCACGAGGAATCCCGGAAGGCTGGCGGGGAAGAACACCTCCCCGTGGGCGACCGCCGTGTGGGCGCGTTGAAGTTCCAGCACCAGACGCCCGACCACTATCCGGTCGGCTTCCTCGATGGGGCGTACGACCATCCTTGAACTGTGTCAACACCAGCGGCCCTCGTGAACCGGCATTCGCCGTACGGTTGTTTCGTGCCGGTGCGCGTATTGCTAGTGGACGACCACGAGGTGGTGCGCAGGGGTCTGCGCGAGATGTTGGACGACGAGGACGACATCCAGGTGGTCGCCGAAGCGGGCGGGGTCGCCGAAGCGGTGGCCAGGGCCTCCGCCTCGCTGCCCGACGTCGCCGTGGTCGACGTCCAACTCCCCGACGGCAACGGCGTCGAACTCTGCAAACGCCTGCGCGCCCTCCCCGACGGCCCCCGGTGCCTGGTGCTCACCGCGTTCGACGACGAGGAGGCGCTGGTGGGCACGATCATGGCGGGCGCCTCCGGCTACCTGCTGAAACAGGTCCGCGGCCAGGACCTGGTCACCGCGGTCCGCGAGGTCGCCGCCGGCCGCTCCCTCCTCGACCCCGTCACCACCGCCCGCGTCCTGGACCGCATGCGCCGCCCCGCCCAACCCGACGCGCTGGAGTCGTTCACCGACCAGGAGCGCCGCGTGCTGGACCTGATCGGCGAGGGCATGACGAACCGGCAGATCGCCGAACGGCTCTTCGTGGCCGAGAAGACTGTCAAGAACTACGTCACGTCCGTGCTCGCCAAACTGGGAATGGAACGCCGCACCCAGGCCGCCGCGTGGGTGGCGAGGCGCTCGCGCTAGAGCGGCACCTGCCAGGTGATCGTCGTGCCGGTTCGCGGTGACGACGTCACCTCGGACTTGCCGCCCGCCGCGAACGCCCGCTCCTCCAGGTGCCTCAACCCGCGCCGGGCGACGCCGCGGGGGATGCCGCAGCCGTCGTCGACGACCCGCAGCAGCAGCCGGTCGGGTTCGCGGTGCAGGTCGACCTCGACCGAGTGCGCGCCGGAGTGCCGGACGACGTTGGACAGCGCTTCGCGCAGCGCGGCGCGGGCGTGGTCGGCGAGTGCGGCGGGCACGTCGCCGAGGTCGCCTTCGACGTCCAGCACGGGGGCGAAGCCGAGGAGTTCGCCGGCTATCCGGATCTCGGCGCGCACCGAGTCCACCAGGTCGCGGTCGGCGGCCTTGCCGGGTTCGGTGCTGCGCAGGGCGCGGACGGTGGCCCTGACCTCGGCGATCGTCTCGTCCAACTGGTCGACGGCCTCGACCAGCCGGGCCGACTCGCGGGCGTCCAACTGCTTGCCCAGCCGTCGCCCGAGCAGGTCCAGCTGCACGCCGGTCGCGTACAGCCGCTGGATGATCACGTCGTGCAGGTCGCGCGCGATCCGCTCGCGCTCCTGGTAGACGGCCACCCGCTGCCGCGCCGTGGAGCCCTCGGCGAGCACCACGGCGAGCCCGGCCTGCGCGGCGAACGCGGCGAGCAGGTCGACGGTGTCCGGTTCGAACGGTGGTGCCCCGCGTTTCCGGTACACGGCCAGCGCGCCGATCTTGCGTTCGCGGGTGCCGAACGGCGCGACGGCGAACGGCCCGTACCCGCGCAGCGACTTGGGCACGAACGGCGCGGTGCGCGGGTCGGTGGTCACGTCGGCGGCGACCACCGGCACCCCGCCGCGGGCCGCGCGGGCGGCGGCGGAGCGGGACGACAGCACCGACCCGACGGGGTCGCCGTCGAAGCCGAAGCCGTACGACGCCTCCACGACCAGCCGTCCGTCGTCGGCCGTGAGCATCGCCAGGCCGAGGTCGGCTTCGGCGAGCGCGGCGGCGGAGCGCACGACGAGCGGCAGCACCGCGTCGGGGTCGTCGCCCGCGAGCGCGGCCGACGTGATCTCGGTCGACGCGGCGAGCACCTGCCTGGGGTCCACGACGCTCAACGGTAGGCCCGTTCGCGCACGTGCCCGTCGGCGACGTCCAGCACCAGGTCGGCCCGCGCGGCTTCCTCGGGCCGGTGGGTGATGTGCACGACGGTTCGGCCGCGCAGCGCGACCTCCAGCCGGTCGAGGAGCGCTCGCGCGGTCGGTTCGTCCAGGTGCGCGGTGGGCTCGTCGAGCAGCACCAGGTCGGCGCCGTGCAGCAACGTCCTGGCCAGCGCGACCCGCTGGGCCTCCCCGCCGGACAAAACACCGTTACCGATGAGGGTGTCGAGCCGGTCCGTCCACTCCGGCAGGCCCGCGAGCAGCAGCGCTTCCCGCAACCGGTCGTCGTCGGCGTGCGGGTCGGCCATCCGCAGGTTCTCGCGGACGGTCGTGGACACGAGCTGCGGCTCCTGCGGGCACCACGCGATCCTCGGCGCCGCCGCCGGCCGGCCGAGGAACCCCAGGAGGTGCGCGAACAGCGTCGACTTGCCCGCGCCCGACGGTCCGACGACGGCCGTCCAGCCCACGGGCAGGTCGAGGTCGACGTCCGTCAGCACCGGTTCGCCACCGGGCCAGCCGATGCCGTCCGCCCGTTCGGGCTGGACGTCGCCGTCGACCACCTCGGCCAACCGCCGGTGCGCCTCGCGCAGCGCGGCCCGTTGCTGCGCGGCGGCGGGCAGTCCG
>DATMCA010000798.1:0-3133 GCA_035559015.1 Umezawaea sp.
CGATGGTGGATTCGGAGGTGTGCGCGACCCGTAGCCGGGGCAGGTAGCCGAGTTGGGCGGCCTGCGCGGCGACGGAGTACGCGCCGGTGATCACGGCCTGGGAGGCGATCACGGTGGCGGCGGTGGCCAGCAGCACCAGCGGCAGCCGGGCCCACCCGGGGGCCAGTAGGAAGAACGGGCTGCTCACGTTGGCCTGGTCCTTCAGGATCAAGGCGCCCTGGCCGAGGTAGCTCAGCGTGCAGGCGGGCAGGACCAGGAACAGCCAGCCCCGGGTGATGGACCGGCGGCCGAAATGGCCCATGTCGGCGTAGAGCGCCTCGGCGCCGGTGACGGCGAGCACGACCGCGGCCAACGCGAAGAAGGCGATCTCGAACCGGCCGACCAGGAACGCGGCGGCATACTAAAGAGTTCGTTGGTTAGTGGACTCTGATCATGCTGTGATGTAGCGCAGGTCGGGGTCGGCGAAGAAGGCGCGGACGATGTGGGGCATCTTCTGCAGTCGCCGGAGCGCGCCAATGACCTTGGTCTTGAAGTCGTCGGGGCCGGTGACGCTGGTGCGCCCGACCCGGTCGTGCTTCACGTTCTTCCAGACCCACTCGTCGGGGTTGAGCTGCGGAGAGTAGGCGGGCAGCACGAACAGCCGCAACGCCCCGTCGGTGGAGGCGACGAACTCCTTGACGAGCTTGGAGCGGTGGGTGGGGTGCCCGTCCACGACCAGGTAGACCGGGCCGTCGGTGTCGGCCATGAGCTTGCGGCAGAACTCGATGAACCGCGCGCCGGTGAAGCTGCCGGTGTAGGTGGAGAACCGCAGCAGTCCTTGGGCGGTGACCGCGGAGATCATGTTCAGGCTGTGCCGGGCGCCGGTCGCCTTGACCACCGGGGTCTGCCCGACGGGGGCCCAGGTGGTGCCGGCGTGGTAGTCCGAGCGAATCCCGGCCTCGTCACCGAAGTACACCGTGGCGCCCTCGGCCTTGGCCTGCTTGCGGATCGCCGGGAACTCCTCGCTCTTCCACCGCGCCACGGCGTCGGGGTCGGCCTGCCAGGCCCGCCACAGCGGCCGCTGCGGCGACAGGCCCAGGGTGCGCAGCAGCCGGCCCACGCTGACCGCCGACAGCGACACCCGGAACTCCCGGCGAATCAGCTCACGGACCAGCTCGCGGGTCCACAGTGCGAACGCGAACTCCAGCTGACGCGGATCCGCGCCGGTGATCAGGGTGTAGAGCCGGCGCATCTGCTCCCCGGACAGCTTCGGCGGCCGCCCCGGCACCGGCCGCGCCCGCAGCGCCTCCTTGCCGCCCTCGCGATACTTGGCCAGCCACCCGTACACCGTGCCGCGACCCATGCCCAGCGACGCCGCGACATCCTCCGGATGCACCCCGGACTCGACCGCGTCCACCGCCCGCAGCCGCATCGCCTCGAGCGTCTGGTGGTCCAGCTTGCGGCCGTCGTTGTCGCGCACACGGCATTATCGCAGAATAAGAAGATCAAGTCCACTTACTTACATTCGTCTTGGTAAGGCTGCCCAACCCAGGAGACGGCCCACACCGTCAGCCTTCAGCGGGACCGCCTGGGGCTAGGAACAAGGGCCACACGTGGTGCTGTAGACCTTTGTCATGCCTGGCAGCATCGACTACGTAGGCCTGCTGACCGAGCTGGGCTCTGCGACCTTCACCGATCTGCGCCCGGCCCAGGTCGCCGCCCTGGAGCGTTACGTCGCCGAGCACAGCACGGCTGCGGACTTGGCCATCGAGCTGCCGACCGGCGCAGGCAGGAGGCGCTGATCATGGGACGTAACGCGCAACGACGGCGGGCAGCACGCGCCGCCCAGCGGCAGCCGGTGCAGAGCCGGCCGGTGCTGTTCTACGACGTCGAACTGTGGCACCTCGATGACGAGCCAGAGCTTTCTTGGAGTGCCGAGGGCGCGATCAGGGGCGACAGTTCGGGGGTGAGGTTCGAGTCCACCGACACCTTCGCCGAGCTGGTGGCCGATGTGGTCGATGAGGTGAGGGAGACCAGCCAGGCGCGTGGTGGTACGGCGATAGGCGTGACCTGGTACATGGCGGAGCTGATTGACGACGCCGAGGGAGCGGAGCGGATGGCGCACGAACTGGCCGCCGCTGAAGGTGTGGAATTGCCGGCCCGGCCCGGGTGTCGGCCTGATCAGCGGGTCAGATCAGGCAGGTTTGAGCTCCGAACGAGCCGCCGACCGGCAGCGAAAGCCGTACGTCTAGGGGCGGACCGCCTCCGTGGGCCCAGTGTGCGCAAACAGCCCTTGATCTTGGCGCCGTAGGGGCTCATTGAGCACCGCGCGTTCCCACGTGACCGCGTGCTTGCGAACGAGTGCGAGTACCGCCCGATGCTCCAGAGGAGTAGACAGAGACGCACCGAGCGTTGATCAGCCCACCGCGACGGAGCTGACCATGACTGTTGCTGCACGGTATCGGGAGCGGCCTTCCACTCGGACCGATAACCTAGCCGGTAGGCGGAGGCACCTCAGACCAGAAACAACTCGCGGTCGGCTACCCAATCCCGACCCGGGATCGTGGGCGGGAGCGCCACAGCGGCGTTCTTGCGTGCTCGGATGCTGTCCGACAGCGTGAACTGGCGGACGTCGCGCCACGACAGGTCCTTCGGCTGTAACCACTCCCACGCCGCGCACAGATACCGCACCAGTCGCACGTTGTAGGTGCGGCACACCGCCTCCGCCGCGAGGCCGACCGCATCATGGTCCGGGTGGCCGTCGCGCCGCCACGGCGCCAGGCACCACAGGCCCGGATAGCAGTCGTGGCCGACTAGTTCGCTAAACGCCGCGATCAAGTCAGACTCAGCGTCGCTGACCTTGCCGGACTCCAGGTGAAGCCGATGACGGCGTACCTCAGGCACCCCGAGCCGCTGGTAGGCGGCCAGGACATGCCGACGCCGAGATGGATGCTGGAGCGGCGCTACGCCGTCGCCGTCGGTGACGGCGAGCACCTCGACATCCGCGCCCTGCATAGCCAGATACGAGATCAATCCGCCCGCCGCATACACGGCCTCGTAGGGGTGGGTAGTGATCACGACGAGATCACGGCAGAGGTGGGTCGGCAACGGCGCAACTCGGCTTAGCTCCTCAGTCCACGACCGGTCGAGCCTG
>DATMCA010000799.1:0-2618 GCA_035559015.1 Umezawaea sp.
GATTGGGTTGTCCGAGGTCAGGTGGCCTCCGATCAGAAATTGTCGGACCCGCGGGCCATGATGGGCCGTATGGACGCGTTGACGGCTTTCTCACCCGCCACCAGGCAGTGGTTCGAGGGTGCCTTCGCCGCGCCCACCGACGCCCAGGCGGGGGCTTGGCAGGCCGCCGCCGCCGGGGAGCACGCGCTGGTCATCGCACCGACGGGCTCGGGCAAGACGCTGTCCGCCTTCCTGTGGGCGCTCGACCAGTTGGCGTCGACACCCGCGCCGGAGGACCCGAAGCTGCGGTGCCGCGTCCTCTACATCTCCCCGTTGAAGGCCTTGGCGGTCGACGTGGAGCGCAACCTGCGGGCGCCGTTGGCGGGCATCCGGCAGGCCGCGCACCGGTTGGGGCAGGCGGAGCCGTCGATCACGGTCGGGATGCGCACGGGTGACACGCCCGCGGACGAGCGGCGGGCGTTCATGAGAACGCCCCCGGACGTGCTGGTGACCACGCCGGAGTCATTGTTCCTGCTGCTCACGTCGGCCGCGCGCGAGTCGTTGCGGGGTGTGCGGACGGTGATCCTGGACGAGGTGCACGCGGTCGCGGGCACCAAGCGCGGCGGGCACCTGGCGCTGTCGCTCGAACGGCTGGACGCGCTGCTCGACAAGCCCGCTCAGCGGATCGGGCTGTCCGCGACGGTCCGGCCGGTCGAGGAGGTCTCGTCGTTCCTCGCGGGCGGGCGGCCCGTGCGGGTGGTGCAGCCGAAGACGGCGAAGACGATCGAGGTGCGGGTCGAGGTGCCCGTGGAGGACATGTCGATCCTCGGGCAGCCGACCGGCGAGGTCACCGGGTCGGCGGCGGGCGCCGAGCAGAAGGCGTCGATCTGGCCCGCCGTGGAGCAGCGGATCCTGGAGCTGGTGCGGGAGCACAGGTCGACGATCGTGTTCGCGAACTCGCGGAGGCTGGCCGAACGGCTGACGGCCCGGCTGAACGAGCTGGCGGAGGAGTCGGTCGAGCTGGAGCGGTTCCCGGCCGAGGCGATCGGGCAGTCCGGGTTCACCACCCAGACCGCCCCGGTGGTCGCTCGCGCGCACCACGGGTCGATGGCGCGCGAGCAGCGGACCGTGGTGGAGGAGGAGCTGAAGTCCGGGCGGCTGCCGTGCGTGGTGGCGACGTCGTCGCTGGAACTGGGCATCGACATGGGCGCGGTCGACCTGGTGATCCAGGTGGAGGCGCCGCCGACGGTGGCGTCCGGGATGCAGCGGGTCGGGCGCGCGGGCCACCAGGTGGGGGCGGTGTCGCGCGGGGTGATGTTCCCGAAGTTCCGCGGCGACCTGGTGTCGTGCGCGGTCGTGGCGGAGCGGATGCGGGACGGGGCGATCGAGGCCGTCCGGTACCCGCGCAACCCGCTGGACGTGCTGGCGCAGCACATCGTGGCGATGGTCGCGCTGGAGTCGTGGAAGGTGGAGGAGCTGGCGGGGCTGGTGCGGCGGGCGGCGCCGTTCGCGGCGCTGCCGGAGTCCGCGCTGATCGCGGTGCTGGACATGCTCGCGGGTCAGTACCCGAGCGAGGAGTTCGGCGAGCTGCGGCCGCGCATCACCTGGGACAGGGTCACCGGCGAGCTGCGCGGCAGGCCGGGAGCGCAGCGGCTGGCGGTGACGTCCGGCGGCACGATCCCGGATCGCGGCATGTTCGCGGTGATGACACCGGCCTCGGAGCGGGGGCCGGGGTCGCGGGTCGGTGAGCTGGACGAGGAGATGGTCTACGAGTCGCGGGTCGGCGACACGTTCCTGCTGGGCACGTCCGCGTGGCGGGTGGAGGACATCACCCACGACCGGGTGATCGTGGTGCCCGCGCCGGGGCAGCCCGCGCGGATGCCGTTCTGGAAGGGCGACGCGCCGGGCAGGCCTCTGGAACTGGGGCGGGCGCTGGGCAAGTTCCTGCGGGAGATGTCCACGGCGGACGGCCCCGACGCGGCGGTGCGGGCGGCGGAGGCCGGGCTGGACGCGTGGGCGGCGAGCAACCTGGCGGCGTACCTGGGCGAGCAGCGCGAGGCGACCAGGCACGTGCCGAACGACCGGGTGCTGCTGGTCGAGCGGTTCCGCGACGAGCTGGGCGACTGGCGGCTGGTCGTGCACTCGCCGTTCGGGGCGCAGGTCAACGCGCCGTGGGCGCTGGCCATCGCGGCCAGGCTGAGGGAGCGGCGGGGCGTCGACGTGCAGGCGGCGCACTCGGACGACGGCATCGTGGTGCGGCTGCCCGACGCGGTCGACTTCGACGGCGCGGACGTGGTGGTGGGCGCGGAGGACGTGCTGCTGGACCCGGAGGAGGTCGAGCAGATCGTCGTGGCCGAGGTCGGCGGGTCGGCGCTGTTCGCCGCGCGGTTCCGGGAGTGCGCGGCGAGGTCGCTGCTGCTCCCCCGGCGTGATCCGCGGAAGCGGTCGCCGCTGTGGCAGCAGCGGCAGCGGTCGGCGCAGCTGCTGTCGGTGGCGGCGAAGTACGAGAGCTTCCCGGTGGTGCTGGAAGCCATGCGGGAGTGCTTGCAGGACGTCTACGACGTGCCGGGGCTGCGTGAGCTGATGACCGACGTCCGGGCTCGGCGGGTGCGGGTGGTGGAGGTCGAGACGGCGACCCC